>CALIMV010000371.1 GCA_938045275.1 uncultured Granulosicoccaceae bacterium | reverse complement strand
GGTGTTACTACCGCCGTTCTTCAACGTGCTGCAGCCGCCAGGTTGGTTGGAACAGTCACACTAACCAATACCGGCGCCAACGGCGAACCGGTAATCACTGCGGCACCAGTCGCAGATGCGAACAATTTTGAAACCACAGATACCTACATTATCACTGCAAAAGTTGAATCAGTAGCTGGGGAGAACAGCATAACCGATTGGCTTGAATCTGGTATGGGTTGCCAAAAAGGCTATTGCTAGCACCACTGGAAATTTAAGCTTCGCTCCTTTAGCGTACAAGTCAATTTCGAATTTTGAATCGGTTAGTTAATCGGTCCACAAAGTCGGCGCCATCATCAGCTTTCACGTATAAACTGCTTTTGCTAATCATCCTACAGTACTCAATTCAATGGCCGATGTATCTCTATAGGAGATCGTTTCAAGTACATTTATAGGGTTTGGATGTGAGCGACAATACAACACGACAAGTAACGCTAAACGGCCTTGCTCGGCAACTGGTTAATCAGGGCCTTATAAGCGAAGAAGCCGCCCAGGAAGCCGTTGAAAACAGCAGCGATGGCAAAGTACCATTTATCAGTGCATTGGTTGAACAAAGCGATTTGACCACCGGTGTTATTGCACAAGCCATAGCATCCGATTTTGGCCTCCCCTGTTATGATCTGAGTGGCCTGGAAGCCACTAGCATACCCGTTGACCTGATTTCAGAAGACCTCATTGCAAATCACAATGCTGTTCCAATTGCACGTCGTGGCAGCAAACTGTTCGTTGCAATATCTGACCCCACAAATAGCGAACCACTCGACAAATATAAATTCACATCAGGATTGAGTGTTGAGGCTGTCGTTGTCGAAGAAGACAAACTCCAGGATCTCAAAGCTCGCGTCCTGGAAGGAAACTCAGCCTTATCCGAAGGACTGGACGATAGTTTTGACTTGGAAGTCGATTCAGAAAGCTCTGATGCTGATTCCGCAGAAGACGGTAGTGAAGTTGACGAAACACCAGTTGTCCGATTTGTAAACAAAGTGCTGTTGGATGCTATTAAACGGGGGGCTTCAGATATTCACGTTGAACCCTATGAGAAAATATTTAGAATTCGGTTCCGAATCGATGGAATTTTAGAAGAGGTGGTTAACCCCCCGCTTAACATGGCTACTAGACTGACAGCGCGAATAAAAGTCATGTCCAGAATGGATATTTCAGAAAGACGCGTTCCACAAGACGGACGTATCAAGCTAAAAATTTCAAAAACGAAAGCCATCGATTTTCGTGTCAACACCTGCCCAACATTATTCGGAGAGAAAACGGTACTGCGTATTCTCGACCCGAGCAGTGCGCAGCTTGGTATAGATGCACTGGGGTATGAACCTGATCAAAAGAAACTGTATATGGATGCGCTCGCCAGCCCATACGGGATGATTCTGGTTACTGGCCCAACAGGTAGCGGTAAAACGGTATCTCTTTATACCGGCCTGAACATTCTTAACAAACCTGATACCAACATTTCAACCGCAGAAGACCCAGCGGAAATAAATCTTGCCGGTATAAATCAAGTTAACGTTAACCCGAAAGCGGGCCTGACATTCGCCGAAGCGCTTAAGGCCTTTCTACGACAAGATCCTGACATCATCATGGTTGGTGAGATTCGTGACCTTGAAACAGCCAGTATCGCTATTAAAGCTGCACAAACAGGTCACATGGTTATGTCAACGCTGCATACCAATGATGCTCCACAAACTCTGGGTCGCTTGATCAATATGGGCGTTCCTCCTTTTAACATCGCTACCGCGGTGAGCCTGATTATTGCGCAAAGATTGGCAAGAAGACTTTGCGATACCTGCAAGGTTGTAGATGAATTACCAAAAGAGGTACTGTTGAGCGAAGGATTCCTGGAAGAGGATTTGGAAGACTTAGTCGTTCACAAAGCCGTTGGGTGTAAGAAATGTAACGGTGGCTATAAGGGTCGAACCGGTATTTATCAGGTAATGAAAATCAGCGAAGACATAGGCAAGTTGATCATGGCTGGCGGCAACGCGATAGATATAGCCGCACAGGCAAAGAAAGAAAAAATACCAGACTTGCGTGATTCTGCTTTATTAAAAGTGAAGGCCGGACTGCTGAGCCTGGAAGAAGCGAATCGGGTAACTAAGGACTAATCATGGCAGCCATAACCGCAAATTCGTCTAAAGTATCCAAAGACAACCACATGTTTGAGTGGGAAGGTAAGGATGCGAAGGGACAAAAACAGAAAGGTATAGCGTCAAGTCCAAGTGCAGACCTGGTAAAAGCCAAACTTCGTCGACAAGGCATCATCTCCCCAAAAGTGCGCAAAAAACGCATTTCAAAAGGCCGTGGTCAGAAGATTACCGCCGGTGATATTGCGATTTTCGCTCGGCAGCTAACCACCATGATGGGAGCTGGTGTACCAATGGTGCAATCGTTTGAAATTGTTGCCAACGGTATGGAGAACAAGAGCATGCGCGATATGGTCATGGGCTTGAAGGCAGAAGTGGAATCGGGCAGCAATCTAACCAATTCGCTAAGAAAATACCCCGAACAGTTTGACGAGCTGTTTTGTTCATTGGTAGAGGCTGGTGAACAATCAGGAACGCTTGAGACCCTGCTTGGCGAGATTGCCAATTATAAAGAAAAGTCTGAATCATTGAAAAAGAAAATCAAAAAAGCGATGTTCTATCCCGTTGCTGTTTTGATCGTCGCACTTATCGTTACAGTTATCCTGTTGGTATTTGTTGTACCTCAATTTGAAGCGTTGTTCGCGGGTATGGGCGGCGATTTGCCCGCATTTACAAGAATGATCGTAACGGCCTCAGAATTTATGCAGGCATACTGGTGGGTCATGTTTGGCGTTATCGGCGTGACTGTGTACACTTTTGTACAAGCCAAAAAGCGCTCTAAAAAATTCGGGGAATTTCTTGACAGAGTTGCTCTCAAGGCGCCCGTTTTCGGGGATATTGCTGTCAAAGCTGCTACAGCTCGATTCTCTCGAACACTGTCCACTATGTCTCGGGCCGGTGTTCCTCTGGTGGAAGCAATGGACTCTGTTGCAGGTACTGCTGGCAACTCTGTATTCGAATCGGCCATTTTAAAAATGAAGGATGAAGCAGCTACCGGTCAGCGACTTACCACGTCTATTGAAAATTCAGGTTTGTTCTCCAATATGGTGGCGCAGATGGTGGCCATTGGTGAAGAGGCCGGCTCAATTGATGACATGCTCGCCAAAGTGGCCGACTACTATGAAGAGGAAGTCGACAATGCGGTAGATGCAATGACCAGCCTGATGGAACCGATGATCATGGCCTTCCTGGG
>CALIMV010000370.1 GCA_938045275.1 uncultured Granulosicoccaceae bacterium | reverse complement strand
TCGGATGTAGTCTGTTTGTCATTGTAGGTAAGCAGGCTCTGTGCACCATTGTTTTGTAGTGAGGCTTTTTCTACCTTTTTGTCTGTCTTGGTTACAGAATTCACGCTTAGCAGACGACCATCTTCCCACAACTCGCTGGATTGGTAACTAAATTTAAACACAGGTATTTTTAAAACTCGGATAGTAATATTCGATTCAACCCCTACCTCAATTCGATTGCTGAGGCTGCTGACGGTCAAACTATGCTTACCGACATTCTTGCCTTTTCTGAATATAGAGTAGGTGGTTTCACCGGGATACAATTTAGCCGCGTCGCTGGCACTTAAGTTTTCGCCAGAAGCAGGATTTGCCACGAGCAAACAAACGCTCAGTAAAAGGGCAGGTATCCGACAGCGTCGTAGCTTTGTCATCAGAGTTAATTTTGGTGAGAATGGTAATTTCGTTACGATTTGCTTTGACAAACAGATCAGGCCGTGTGTTGGTATGTGATCATGTCGAGGTTACTGATCAGCAATTTCATGTATTCACGCTTGGGTATGTATTTTATACCGCTGAGCAAAAGCTGCTTCTTCGCGTCATTGTTACTGGCGTTTTCAAACGCATCCATTACAAAGCTGCGCCACTGCGATTCGTTTAATCCGGCAGGGATAGCAGCTGCGTTGCTAATTAATGGGAGTGCGGGTGTAAAATTTGTTGGTCTTAGAACACGCACATTTTTCGCATTATTGTCATGGCGTTTAGCCAATGCCCAACTAACAGGGTCGACTGCACAAATGTCTGCAGCACCTGATGAGACTGCAGCAATTGACAGCCGGTGTGAACCAGTCTGCACGCTTGTTGAAAAAAACACAGGTTCACGTTTATTGATTAAGTGCTCTTCAACGAGCAAGGATTTGAGTGCATTAAATCCGGATTGCGAACAGACGCTGTTATACGCAAACGTTGAACCCTTAAAAGATGGCAGTATATTTCGTTTTTCCGTTGCACCAACGATCAGCAAACTTGCGTAATGGCCATTTTGACTCATATCGACATCATAAGTCGGTGTGCCAATGACTATAGTGCTAGACGGTAATTCTGTAACCAGCGGGTAGATGCAAGTTTGCGATAACAGTAAGTCATCACGCTGCCATTGAGCGTGCAAATCGGTTCGGGTCAGCGTTGAAGGTACCGATTCGCAAACCGGCGATAGTGCCGTAGCCATATTTTCCCAGAATTGATTGGTCCAGGTACGGATTTCCGGCCAGTCATACATGGGTAACGATGCAATCATGTTGAGCTACGATTCTTTTGCCAGAAACGGGTGCTCCACCGGAAACCGTTGTTTGAAGCCAAATTCTATTATCAAGCTTAAGTAGCCAGGGTAAACGTGCTTAGTTTGATCGGCATATTGTTGTTGATACAGCTTAGGTAGTCGATACCATGCAACCTCTGGGTGATCGTGGTGTACGCGGTGAAAATTATTATTCAGATAAAGCAGCTGCATAACCAGGTTTGATTTAATTATTGCAGACCGGTGTGCGGTGTTTTCCTCTGGTAAGTGCTCGCCAAATGCGCGCAACATAAGTAACGAGGTGGCTGGGTAGGCAACGCCAAATATATAGAGCAGAATCGGAAAACTGACTAACCACAACCAAAGTACAACCATTGCTACGCCAGCAAAATGCCATAGCCAGGCTGTGAAAATATCTGGGTTATTTTTCGTTGCGCGCCATTCACTATTGATCATGCGTATGGCCATTATCGCAGGGCCAAGCAACATTCTTCCAACTAATGTGTTGTTGATACGCAGTATGCCTTGTACAACTCTACCGCAGGCCAGCCAGCTTCTGCGTGCTAAAAAATAGGATTCAGAGTCATCGAAGGGATCAGTGATTAACCAGTTGCGATGATGTTGTAAGTGCAGTATCTCATAGCGTTTGAATGGAACAATTAGCCCCAATGCTGGGAACGCTAGCGCGATGTTTAAATAGTTCCAAACGGTAGGGTGGCCGTGAATGACCTCGTGTTGTAACGATGAGTGCAGCGCTGCCAGATAGCTCAAGACGATAAGCAATAGAAGCACAGGAATTTGATCATGCAACATCGTCAGTACGAGCCATCCTGAGTAGACCAGGCCAAACATGAATAAGGTTGGCCATTCCATGCGCGGATTGGATTTTGTGTCAGATGTAGGTGAGTGTTGGGGTTGCATGTGTCAGCGAACGCTTTCGAATCATGGGAAAAATAAAATTACACGCGAATATCGCTAGTTGCAATAACCATTGCAAGCCACCTGATTTTTGGCAATAACGATCACTAAATCATAACTGATGATTCAGTTATGATCGATAATAGCACCTGTATTGAGTAACACCGAACGCAATTGCTTTTCCGCACTTTTGCGCGATTTAGGCGACAAATACTGGTAGTTGGCTAGTGTGTGGCGCACTGCATCATGAACGGCATTGGTCTCGTTTAAAAAATCACTGGTCAACAATAAGCCAACTGTGTCAATGAAACTGCGCCTAGCTTGGCAAAAGTCGTGGATTAGACGCTCAATGTCATGTGAGGACAAGCTCGTTTCATTAGCTGATTTCGTAGCAGCCAATAGTTTTTTCTCAATGCTGTCAGTATCGGTAATCTGTGATATCCGGGCTTGAATATTCACATGCAGTAGCCAACAGGCTTTGTCGATAGATTCTTTGACGGGTGAATGCTGACTACTTATCAAGCAGGCTGCACGCAGTGCACTTCTGGGGTTGATCTTGTAGCCGTAATGGATTGGCTTAAGTCCTTGTTTTAGCCAAAACGAGAGCGTGTTTTCATCGGCACCAAAGCTAGCGCCAATACCGGTGACCTGGACGTGCTTGATAGCATCGGTTGTCAGTTGTTCGTGCAATTGATTAAACAGGTGTGTGCCGAACCCTTGCTGATGAATAGCGGGGTGTATAGCGATACGAACGATACGAGCAAATCGCTCGTTTAAAGCATCCGCTTCACCTGACGATTGCGCCAGTAGTTGAGGAAGAATCTGGTCTGCAAGACGTCTTTTCTTATGCAGAATCAGCTGATGCAAATCGCTCGGAATCTCGCCTTCCAAAGCCACCAGGGCAGCGCCGGTGAGTACCTGGTCAGTTTTCTGGACAAACAGCAGTAAGTGAGATTGGTCCAGCAGGTTTCGTAAATCTGCCGGTGTGGTTTGGTAATGAGCTTGAACCAACAACCCATACACCTGCGCTAGTAACAGATCGTCATCAGCCAGAGTGTGCTTATCAACCAGAATAACGTGTGCGTTTTCTGGGGTAAGCCTAGTAGACTGCTGAATGGTGGATAGCTCTGTTGTTAGCAGCAAGGCATCGTTAACGAATGACTCTAGCGGATCGCCTTTCGACCAGCGTATAGGTAGAACCGGATTCAGTTTCAACCAATCGGGTCTGAGCTTGTTCAGTCGTCTTGTAAATCGAATGGCAAAACCCCGTCCTGCACCCTCATACCCTTGTACCGTTGTAGCGAAAATAGTCGATCGGCTTTTCTGCAATAGTTGCTCAAGTACGGTTATTGGAATGCTGCCAGCCTCTTCAACAATAAGTACGTCATGAGAGATGGAAACCGCCTTATCAATTTGCACAAATCGTATTGGTTGCTGCGCACTTTTAAGTAATATTTCACATGCGCTACGCCGATTTGCTGTTATTGAAATTGATCGATGTTTACTCGATTCGGAGGCTATGAGCTGATTTATTGCTCGTCCGATTAAGGTTGATTTACCGCGGCCACGGTCACCTTGCACGACGCTGACGGATTCGGGGTTACTTTGCAGGTTAGTTAAAAGTAATTCGAGCATGGCATCTTGCTCGATTTTCCAATCATCGCATTGTGATTCTTCTTTCGTTTTACATGCTGCTGCTGCGATGAAAAGAGCAGAATCTTGCGAGATTTTGTTTGGTGGCGTGTTTTGTTTCTTCGTCGGTGGTGTCGTATCAATTTTGACAGTGTGGTGGGCAACCAGCTTTTTACACAATCGTGAAATGAATAGGGATGGTTGGTCACTTGTGGACCAACTGAACGGCCGACTGGCCCATTCATGCAGTGGTGGCGTTTGCAGTACCAGTAAACCACCGGCCGTTATTGTACCGGCGGCGGCAGCAAACAAGCGTTCGTCAAACGTGTTTCGCGCATCAAAAATTAGGCAGACATGCTCACCACCAAGGAGCGCATTGATTTCATCCGAGACGTCACTGTTGCTATGCGGATCAGGGACGTGCATTATGTAATTCGTAGAAGTTGACACACTTTGCAACATTTTTGGGGCGAGCTTTTGAGGGCCAATAGTTTGGTCAGTGATTGTTTCTAGAAAGGCGTCACAGACGGATTTCACACATAAATTGGCTTGGCCAGTTAACACAAGCAATACACGATAGTTTTGCGAACGACCAATTCGCAGACTATTCTTTAGGGTACTGGTGATCTGATGTTGATTGCTGATCATTTGGCGACAGTGAATTGCATTTGTTTCACACACTAATGATGGTCAAATTGGTAGTATTGATTCATTGGCGACACAAGTAGTACGTCGCTTACCAAACCTCCTCCAAGTGGTATTGAAGCATGGAGCTATCATAAGCCAAGGACGGCTATCTTTTTAATGGCGATTTACCTTCTGGATTTACTCAGTTAGCGCTGCTATCAATTCACGCCACGAAGCTCGCTTTGTAACTGAGTATTGAATTAGTCAAAAAGTTTTAAACATTTTCGCTCTTAACAAAGACGGATAAGCCTAGCACTAGATCCCAACAACGGCACGTAAGTGCATTTCTCTATTCTGGTAAACGTGTAATCTGTCAAAGCGCTGACTTTCGCGACTTCAAGCTAGAAAAAGTACTGTTGAATTTGAACCTCCGTTCACAGGTATATGGTACCGGTTAAATGCTTATTGATAATGGGATTCGTGTATCGTGCACAAGAATTGTAGTGCGCCGGATTTTGAATTTTGTGTTCGGTTTACAGGCAATCTAATGCATGCTCGTGCTAGCAGAAATGTTTCGGTCTTATTACCGTGATTTCACAATTGCAATAGGTTTTATCAGTGCTATAATTCGCCGTTGAAACAATGGTTTAGATGATCCGAGCGGTTATTGCTTCGTAGCATTTAGTGTTTTTGCTAACGGTTTCATTAATTTTATACCGTTGTGCAGTAACATCCGGTGTCGGTCTAGAGGGATTGTCGAATAACCTTCAACTAAACTTGGTTGATGGCTTACAGAGTTTCGTAGGTCCGGATTGGAAGCCTGAACAGCAGGCTAAGTTTGATCATGGCTAGAAAAGTACTGTTGGCAAAACGCGAGAAGGCGTATAACCCTCGGTGGCTACCTGACCATAAATAATTAAGTTTGTCTTATTTACTCGAAGAGGATATCTAAATGATTAAAAAGAGTCTTGCAATTGCACTCTTATCTGTAACCGTTTTAGCATTGGGCGCTTGCTCAAGCGACGATGACGACGAAACTCCTGCCGCAACAGCTGGTACTACTGCAACTGCTGGTACTACTGCAACTGCTGGTACTACTGCAACTGCTGGTACTACTGCTACTGCTGGTACTACTGCTACTGCTGGTACCACTGCTACTGCTGGTGATACAGCTACAGCTGGCGATACCGCTACTGCTGGTGATACAGCCACTGCAGGTGATACAGCTGGTGATACCGGCGAAACTGCTGGTGACACAGCTACTGCTGGTGATACTGGCGATACAGCCACTGCAGGTGATACAGCTGGTGATACCGGTGAAACTGCTGGTGATACCGCTGGAGACACCACTGGTGGAGACACTACTGGCGGCGGTACTGGCGATCTTACTTTTGACCCTGTAACTGGTCTATCACCAGGTGGCTATCTGGAAGGCACACTGACTGCGGTTGTAGAAGCAAACGGTGGGCTGGCAGCACTTCAGGCTTTGAAAGCTGAAGGTCTCGATCTGGCTTTGAATGATGCCGGAAATGCCTGGACAGTTATTTTGCCAAATGATGCTGCAATAGCAGCTGCTACAGGTCCGGTAGATGTGCAGAATCACATTATCACTACAGGCGCATTCAACTCTACCGATGTTACTGGTCTTGTTGGCTCGAATGTTACTGCGAACAGTGGTAACGAATTTCCTATTGGTGGTGGCGGTACTGAAGCGCTAACTATCGGTGGTCATGAAGTTGTTACAGCTGATCTTATGGTCGATGGTGGGCAAACTATCGTTCACATCATCAACGGTGTATTAGGTCAGTAATTCGACTGATGTGTTAGTAAAGTAATACTTGTGCAGGTTTCTTGCCTGCGCAATTGAAAACGAAGCCGCCCTTTTACGAGGGCGGTTTTTTTTTACCCTATATTAGTGTTGAAAATTAGCTGGGATTCGAGGACCTGAATTATGAGTATTGCCGTGAACGCCGAGTTTGACGCAGGAAATGCTGAGCTTGTATCAATTGACGAGGCAAATACGGTTCGATTGACTATTCGCAAAGATAATCAAAGTGACTTCCTACAGTGGTTCTATTTTCGGGTTACTGGTGCACGTGATCTTGCCTGTACGTTCGTCATTGAAAACGCTGCTCAGACAACCTATCCAGCAGGGTGGGAGCACTACGATGTTGTTACATCGCACGATTTGAAGCATTGGTATCGCACACCATCTCATTACGACCAACAGGCCTTATCCTGGTCAATCACTCCCAGGCACGATGTCATGTACTTTGCGTATTTCGCGCCTTACGCGCTTGATCGACTTAACACCTTCGTTACCACTTGCGCTAACGAACCTGCTGTGCGAATGCAGCCGTTGGGTAAAACACTGGATGGTCGTGATTTGGATTATCTCCACGTAGCAGCGCTGGAACCGAAGTCTCACCCGAGCGATCGGCCTCAAATCTGGTGTGTCGCCAGACAACACCCGGGTGAGACTATGGCTTCGTGGTGGGTGGAAGGATGGTTGAACCGACTACTGGATCGCAATGACGCAACCAGTGTTGCACTGCGCGAATTGGCCGATATCCACGTGGTACCGAATATGAATCCAGACGGTTCGTATCGTGGCCACCTGCGCACCAATGCCTGCGGCGCAAATTTGAATAGAGAGTGGGCAGAACCGAGCATGGAACGCAGCCCTGAGGTGTTTCTGGTAAAACAAAAAATGAGCAGTACCGGTGTCGATCTGTGTATGGATATCCATGGTGATGAGGCTTTGCCGTACAATTTTATTGCCGGAACTGAAGGTGTGGCCGATTGGAATGACGAACGCGATCAACAGTTGATTGGATTTAAACGAACCCTGTCAGCTTTGAACCCGGATTTTCAATATGAACACGGGTATCCCAGAAACCCACCTAATTCAGCCAATCTGAGCTTTTGCAGTAACAATACGGCGCATGCCTTTGGTTGCCCCGCTTATACACTTGAAATGCCATTCAAAGACACTGCAAATCGACCGCGCACTCAAACTGGTTGGTCTCCTGAACGGTCGGCCGCGCTAGGTGCTTCTTTTGTCGATGCCGTTTATCTGGCGATAACCAACAGGCTGCTGTAAAAGTAACTATGACGACAGTCTATTTTTACAAAATAGAGTTCATTAACTGGTAACAAGGCTAAAAAAGAACGTCGTCCTCTAATTTGGGCTTCATATTGTTCGCTTTGAACACTGTGCCTTTAGTCTTAACCGTGCCGGTTCATTGAAAAGCCGTTTCGAAAAAACTGCGCAGTTTTCTTGAGTGCAAGCGTTCCGGTCCCATCTTTGCCAGCTTTTCTAACGCTAGTATGCCGATCTGCAGATGTTGAGCAACTTGATCCTGATAGAATTTTGAAGCCATACCAGGCAACTTCAGTTCGCCTTGTAGCGGCTTATCCGAAACACATAGTAGTGTGCCGTACGGTACGCGAAGACGAAAACCATTCGCAGCAATGGTCGCTGATTCCATATCAAGTGCTATTGCGCGAGATTGTGATAGGCGGCGAACCGGCTCGCGCTGATCTTGTAACTCCCAGTTTCGGTTATCCACAGAGGCAACTGTTCCGGTTCGCATAATGCGTTTTAAATCGTAACCACTAAAGCCTGTGACTTCGGCGACAGCCGATTCAAGAGCCTGTTGGATTTCTGCCAGTGCTGGAATCGGTACCCATACCGGTATGTCGTTGTCGAGTACCTTGTCTTCACGAACGTAGGCATGAGCCAATACGTAATCGCCTAGTGCCTGTGAGGTACGCAGCCCAGCGCAGTGTCCTAACATTAACCAGGCATGTGGTCGAAGCACCGCAACATGGTCAGTTATTGTCTTTGCATTTGATGGCCCAACGCCAATATTAATTAAGGTGATACCACGGCCTTTATGACCGACTAAATGATAAGCCGGCATTTGTGGTAGCTGTGATGGAGACTTTCCCTGTGGGTGAGATTCACCTAATTTCGTGATCACATTCCCCGGTTCCACGAACGCGCTGTACTGGCTATCACCTGTCGCCATGATGTCTTTAGCGACACGACAAAACTCATCGATATAAAACTGGTAGTTGGTGAACAGCACATAGTTTTGAAAATGCGCCGGATCGGTTGCCGAATAATGCATTAATCGGTGCAGGGAGTAGTCAATGCGTTGTGCGGGAAAAGGCGATAAGGGTATTGCTTCACCTTGCGCCGGCTCGTAAGTGCCGTTGACAATGTAGTCGTTCACGTGGGCAATATCAGGAACATCGAATGCATCGCGCAGCGACACGCTGAGCTCGGTTGGGTTGTCCGCTACTACCGGTGTGCTTGTATTGAGAGCAAAGTGCAAAGGTATGGGTACGTCCGACTCTCCAACTTCTATAGGAAGTGCATGGTTTTCAATGAGCAGTTGTAATTGATGGCGCAGGTACCCTCGAAATAACGCGGGTTGAGTAATAGTAGTGGAATATTTGCCAGGTTGATTTACATGGCCATAGGAAAGCCTTGAATCGACTCTCGCATAGGTGTCGCTTTGAAATCGAATCTCTGGGTAAAAAGCTCGGTGGCGACCGAAAGGCAGGGAGCCTTTCAGGTATTGGTCAAACGCTGATCTGAGGAACCGGGTGTTACGGTCGTAAATTTCAATTAAACGATCAACAGCTTTTGTTGGATCATTGAAGGTTTGTGCAGTGAAAGCCGGTGGGGTGGTGTTTGAATCTACCATTGTGTGTCTCGCTTTCGAATGCATTATAGCATGCAAGTTTAGTCTGTCTCTGGTTTCAAACGATAGCGTAAATACACCAATGAACCCAGGGCAGCTGTTGCATATAAAAGCGCCAGTGAACCAGCACCCGTACTATCTGTAATTGCCAGTAAACCGGCTGTTGCCAGAAACCCCCAACCGAGAAAGAACTGAGACTGATAGCTTTTGATAATCAGGTAGTCTATGCCTTTGTTCGATTGAGCAATATCGAAAAAGCGTTTATTAAATGCCAGGCGAAAAAAAGACGAGCAGAAAGTGATAACCAGAAGTAGTGTCAATAATTCGGTAGACCCGATTTCATTGGAGACGAAACAACGTAGCAACCATGACAGCGCATATAGCCAAACGGCAGTTTTATACACTTTAGACACCGCTATGGTGTCAATGGTGTTTTTGATTAAATAAAACAGCAATCCAAATAACAGCGCGAGCACAACGACGATAATCCCCAAGCGCGCATAATTCTCATCGGCTAATACGAATAGCGATAGCGTCCAGTAGTGGCTTTCCAGAAATAAAAAAAATCCGTCGGCTGTAAAAACGGTGCTCGATCGATGCTTATCCTGATATCGTAACGCCTGGATAAATCGAACGCGTGGTGTTTGATGCAGTGGTTGACTCTGAGCGCGGCGGTAAAACCACCATGAGCTGATCCCACCAACAATCGTCGATAGCCCAAGCAGCCACGGCAGGCCTCCTGCATCGAGCAGCCAGCCTCCAATCAAAATGCCGACCTTTAAAAATACCGTGACAAAAATCTGAAAATTACCGTAGCGCTTACCCGTATCGTTTTGTCCCAGCAACTGTAGAAACAGGGTACGTTGGGTTGTCCAGAAATAGCCATTGTACAACCCGTTGGCGATACCCAAAACCAAGATTGCAACGCTTGATGTGCTGGCAAAAAAAGCGCTTGCAACCAGCGCACACTCCAGAGCAAAGGTAAGGCACATAAGCGTTCTGAGCGATAAAGCTGTGCTCAGATGTTGCCAGCTGGATAAAGCGGCGCAGAAGCTTAAACCGGACACGCCAATCAATAAAGTGATATGCACAAGATTGAAACCAACGCCCCATAGAAATACGGGCAGGTAGAACGGCAGTAGTCCTATAAGTAGCGAATGGCTACCGAGAAACTGATAAAACAGCGACGACTGACGGTGCTGGTTGTCCAACTAGGCTAAAACGTGTTGGTGTCAGCGACAGTTAGGCTATCCATTTTGTCGTAGAAAGGCTGTAGATCGTGAACCTCACCAAAGCGAGGTTTTTCATGCATACGTGTGTACGGGCGAGAATTAACTTCGAGAAAAATGCATTTCTGTGTTGTGTAGTCCTGCTCAATACCGTGCTCCATAATGACATCAATGCCAAAAAGGTTAGCATCAAACTGCTTGACCACATTGCGGAACAAGGCCTTGTTAATTTCTGGTACCTTGCTTTGATCAATAGATTCTACGATGCCACCTGGTGCAAGGGCAATGCGATTGAACAGGAAGATGCGTTCGTCTTTTGCAGGTACACTTTCAAATGACAAACCTTGCTTTGCCAGGTACCCGCTCACAGCCTTCGATTTTTTTATTGGATAAATGGTGGGGTGTAAATCCATTTGTTGACGAACGGTATTCTCTTTATCTATCAAGTCCCCAATGTTGTTCTCACCATTGCCGTCGATGAAGGGAGGATAACGTCTTATGATTGATACAATCTGGTCTTGTGTTGCTAATACGCGATAGTTAGCGCCTTGCAGATACTGTTCGACTACACTGCTAGGCCACCAAACCTTCACCATCAACGCGGCTTTCCACAACTCTTTATTGTTGGTAATAGGGAAGTGACTACCGCGCGAAAATCCACTGACGTTTGGCTTTATGCACAACGGAAAGCCATGCTCTTGTGCAAATTTGTGCGCTTTAAACGGGTTAATAAAAATCTGCCCGCGTGCATGCGGGACCTTGTGTTTTGCGAACATGGAGCGCGCCTGTTCTTTTGAACGGCTGCTTTTGCGCACTTCAAGTGAGTTGTAGTTACTGCATCCGTTCATGTAACGCTGGCTGATCCATTTATAGATCAGCTGCTTGAGTTTAGTCACAAGAAGGTTCGTCGTGCCGATGCTAGCTTGTTGAGACTTCGCATTGACGTATTCTTACGCCGGCCATAGAGCATCATGCGAGTGAAAATAGCGGGCGATTTGTCAACCGGTTTGATCGCTTTTGTTGCCAAAGCCAAGCTCATCATGGCCCGCCCGATAAACTTCAATCGCATGGACCAACTAAAGCTATCATCCAACAGGTTAATGGGCATCGGCAAGAACAGGTTCACTTCGATAACATGAAACTTACCGGCGATTAGTTCTTCAAGTGAATCTGCTCTGACGCTCATGCGTGAAATGGCAAATTGACCAACGTTGTCAAGATACTGTGCTAGCAGGCTAATGTCGCTATTCGAAAAGCGGTCGGTGATATCAACATAGCGCGTGTTTGAGTTGTACTTGCTGTTGATCGGAAATACTTCGGTATCGTTGACTGCTTCTGTTACGGTGACAACATCGTGTTGGCCATCGTGTTTTGAAACATCAATACTGAATATTTCGAACTCACGAGCACCGGGGGCTCCTTCTTGTAGAATGTATTTCTGCTCACCATCGAGCTTCTGGATTGACTGCCGGATTTTCTGCAGCTCCTGAAAATTATCAGCACGGTGTATACCGTGCGCGTTTTGTCCCCACTCAGGCTTTAGAAATACAGGGTACCGCTCCGGACAGACCATAGCGTCATCAGGAACCTGAAACAGGCGCCAGCGATCAGGGATGAGGGCATCGATAAATAGCTTTGAAAAGATCCCCTGATCTTTCGAAAAATAACGGGCGTTTAGCTGGAAAAATTTCCAGGGCGCCGCGCCAACCCTGAGGCAGCAGGCAATATAGGTCAAAATTATAATTACGGTGATGTGCATCTTGAACGACTTTGAATCCTGCTTATAAACCAATCGCGCCGTCAGCGCTGGGTTAATTTTACAATGCCAACAATGGCTTGCGCTACAAAACAGCGTAATTTCCGTAGCGTTGACCGGTTACAACAACAACATGTAAGAGGCCAAAAAGGGCTATTGGTTCCATGAAAAGGGTGCTAGCGCAACGAAAAGGGCTATTGGTTCAATGATTTGTAGTCACGGTTCCCGAATTGTCAGAAAACCATCCTTTTGCACCAGCTCGAAATGACGCAAAAAAGTCATTCCAAGTAAACCCACCTCTCCATCCATAGACGAATTTATGCTTGCGCGCACGTTTTCGCGGCTAATTTGGCCAATAGATAGGCGCTCGATGCGTGTGCTTCTTACGGTAATTGTCCCATTGGCCGTGCTAACCGGATAGGCCAAACCTGGCGTTAAGCCCAATTTGGTTGCCACATCGCCAGGAATACTGACGCCAGAGGCGCCTGTATCGACCAAAAAGGTGACCGGTTGGCCGTTCACTTCGGCAAGCACAACATAGTGGCCCAACCGATCAGCCTGCAGCTCGACGCTCAAACGGCCGTCTGGGGCTGAGATATTGGTAGGTATTTGTCCGCGATTTCGCTTATCAAGCCACTTTTGAGCAAAGTAACTGCCAAACGCGAGCAGCAGAAACCAAACACCAACAATCATCCATTTACCGATGTTCGAGCTCGAATCGGCCGAACCTTGGGTTGGTTCTTGACTCATATCTATTTGTTCTTACCTTATGGCGCTAATTGAGGATATAATTGCGGGTTTACCGCCGATGGCTTTCAATTTCTGGGCGACGCCTTTAATTATGGGTCGTTGGCCGCCATATTGCCTGACGATTTCCAAATTTTTCCGTGAGTATCGAAATGACTGACCTATCCAACTACCGCAACATAGGGATTTTCGCCCACGTTGACGCTGGTAAGACTACAACTACAGAACGAATCCTTAAACTGACTGGCAAAATCCATAAAGTCGGTGAAGTACACGATGGTGAAGCCACCACCGATTTCATGGAGCAGGAGCAGGAGCGGGGTATTACTATCCAATCTGCTGCGACCAGCTGTCAGTGGGCCGATCATCGCCTGAATATCATCGATACTCCGGGTCACGTTGACTTTACTATCGAAGTGTATCGCTCACTGAAAGTGTTAGACGGCGGTGTTGGTGTTTTCTGTGGCTCTGGCGGCGTTGAACCGCAATCAGAAACCAACTGGCGATACGCAAACGAATCCGAAGTAGCGCGTATTATATTTGTCAACAAGCTCGATCGCGTCGGGGCGGATTTTTATCGTGTCGTTGAGCAGGTTGAAAAAGTCCTTGGGGCTAAAACCATTGCCATGACATTGCCAATCGGTACCGAAGACGATTTTGTCGGCGTTGTAGATCTGCTCGAAGAGAAGGCCTACATTTGGGACGATTCAGGTAATCCTGAAGCCTTTAAAGTTGAAGACGTACCAGCTGACATGGTCGATTTGGTGGCTGAGTGGCGTGAGAAACTGGTTGAAACAGCGCTTGAGCAAGACGACGAAGCGATGGAGAAATACTTCGAAGGCGAGATTCCGGATATTCCAACCCTTAAAAAGTGTATTCGTAAAGGTACTATCGCGCTCGACTTTTTCCCGACCTTTTGTGGCTCAGCGTTCAAGAATAAAGGCGTGCAAAATGTGTTGAATGGCGTGGTCGATTACCTACCCGATCCAACCCAGGTCAAGCCGCAGCCAGAAATGGATTTGGAAGGTAACGAGACAGGCAACTTTGCGATTGTTGACCCTGCGAAGCCGATGCGTGCACTGGCCTTTAAAATTATGGACGATCGTTTTGGCGCGTTAACGTTCCTGCGTGTGTATTCGGGCACTCTGAATAAAGGCGATACGGTAATCAACACCTACACCGGTAAAAACGAGCGAATCGGTCGAATCGTCGAAATGAGTGCTGATGATCGTATCGAACTCGAATCGGCAACTGCCGGCGACATTGTTGCTGTTCTGGGCATGAAGAACGTGCAGACCGGTCATACATTGGCGGATGCGAAAAATCCGGCTACATTGGAGCCAATGGTGTTCCCAGACCCGGTTATCTCTATTGCGGTTTCTCCGAAAGACAAAAGTGCTTCGGAAAAGCTGGGTGTGGCACTTGGCAAGATGATCGCAGAAGACCCATCTTTCCGAGTCGAGACCGATGAAGACAGTGGCGAGACTATTCTCATGGGTATGGGTGAGTTACACCTCGACATCAAGATTGATATTCTACGTCGCACACACGGTGTGGAAGTGGAGGTTGGCAAACCACAGGTTGCTTACCGGGAAACCATTACTCAGGAAACTGAAGATACCTATACGCACAAGAAGCAATCGGGTGGTTCAGGACAGTTTGGCCGAATTGATTACATTATCACTCCGGGCGAGCCAGGTACGGGCTTTGAATTTGAATCTAAAGTGACAGGCGGCAATGTACCTCGCGAATACTGGCCCGCGGTTGAGAAAGGGTTCAAGAACAGCATGGAAGAAGGTGTGTTGGCCGGCTACCCATGCCTGGATTTCAAAGTAACGCTGATGGATGGCGCTTTCCACGCGGTCGATTCGTCTGCAATGGCGTTTGAAATCGCAGCGAAAGCAGCGTACCGACAATCGGTACCCAAAGCGGGCCCACAATTAATTGAGCCTGTTATGCATGTCGATGTGTTCACACCTGACGATCATGTTGGTGATGTTATTGGCGATCTGAATCGGCGTCGTGGCATGATTAAAGATCAGCAGGCGGGTCCGACTGGTGTGCGTATCAAAGCTGAGGTTCCGTTGTCCGAGATGTTTGGCTACATTGGTGATCTTCGCACCATGACTTCTGGTCGTGGTCAGTTCTCGATGGAATTTGCGCATTACATGCCTTGTCCAAAGAACGTGGCAGAAGTGGTTATCAAAGAAGCTCAGGAGCGCAACAAAGCCTGATCAAATGGCTTTTCGTATTGGCTGAATGGCTGATCGCAGTTGTACCCAAAAGCGCCCTCTACACAGGGCGCTTTTTTTTCACGATAAATAACGTAAGGCAAGCGCTATGTATCTTTGGCTCAAGGCGGCCCATATCATCTTTGTGGTGGCGTGGATAGCTGCTTTACTGGTTTACCCTCGCTACAAAATTCATCAGATGGGCAGTCGCCCGGGTGAGCCTCTGTTCGATACGATGAGCGACGCAGCGGCACGTTTGCGTCGGGTTGTTATGACACCAAGCATGATCGCTGTCTGGATTTTTGGCATTTCGTTGGCCGTCAAAAATGCGTCAGTTTTTTCGTTTGGCTGGATGTGGGTCAAGCTGGTACTGGTTCTGCTATTGTCAGCAATGCATGGCTTTTATGTAAAAACGGGTAAAGCCATTGACCGCGAAGAGTCCAAAGTGACAGTAAAACAATTAAAGCTAGCCAATGAACTGCCGTTTATCGCTTTGATTGCGATTGTTATTCTGGTTGTGATCAGACCTTTCTAGTCGCGGACAATCTGACTAAAATTTTAGTATGTGTGAATGCTTCGCATGATTTTCATGCCTATTCTCAATCTGAAATTCTCAATCTGAAATTCTCAAATTGACTTTCTCAAATTGACTTTCTCAATCCAATACTTTCTCAATCCAATAATGAGCAACAGAATCGGCAAGAAGGGCATACTTGAACCAGCTCCGCCAGATGAGCGAAGAGAATTGTCATCAGATAGTCCTGAGGGATTCTGAATGCGTGTGGAAGATGTATTCCAGATCATGTCATCTATCCAGTTTTTGTATGCAGCAACATCAGTATAAATGCCCGGTTGATTAGCAATTGCGCAGCCATCGCCCCAACTGGTGATGCCGGCAAGGCGCATTGAACCGTCTTTGGTAACATTATAGAGTGGTCCGCCGCTGTCACCGCTACAACTATCGACACCGCCTTGTGCGAAGCCCGCGCAGATCTGTGTTTCGGCATTAACGAATCTGTATTGTCCTGGCAGCGCCGCGCACTCTGTTGCCAATTGGATTGGTACCCTGGCACTTTGAAGAATACTGGGAAAGGTGCCACTGCCATCTGCCGATATATCGGTTTTGGAACCCCATCCGACCACGAACGAGTTTTCGTTTGCAGTTAGTACAGCGGTGTTCATGGCGATGGCTGGCGCTGGTGCGGGTTCGGCTAATTGCAGCAGTGCAATATCATCACCAAAAACCACTCCTCTGTAGCCTTGATGAACGATGACCTGCGATACAGCTGTTAGGTTAGTTACCGGCGATTTTAAATCAGTGGTGCCTGCCAGAATTGAGATCTCTGAGGGCAGGAATGTGCTGTTTTCGTTAACCATACAATGTGCTGCCGTTAGCACCCAAGTTGAGCTAATTAGGGTGCCGCCGCAAATTTGTGCTTGGAACAGTGGGTCAGCGAAGTCGAGTCTTGAGTTTACAATTATCGCAACCGTGGAAGGGAAGACACTGATATCGACATCTGAGCCGCCAACAATGCGCGGTTGAAAATTGGCCTGGGCAGTGACTGTGACACATTGAACCAGCAATGCAGCAACCGCCGCAAACGTTGGCATAGTCCATTTCATATTATGTCCCTTTGTAGTCCCTTTTATCAATGCGCAAGCCGCACAAGCATAGCCGTCTAAGCATTAGCCCGGCAAGTTATTCGAGGTGTATTTTGACACTCATTAGTTGCGATGTGACTGGATTCGCAACCCTTTAATTTCGGGCTTGCGTAGGGGTAATAATCGGCTTATACGAACGGTTAGGCGAAACCGGGGAATTGACGACTGTCAATACTGCTTTTTTGCCATAGATGTTGGGTCTGACAAGGATGAAAATGACCTTTTTTTGATAACTTTTGGCTTTGATCAGCCACAGCACTGGGCACTGCGTGTAGGATGCTGATTTGAGACTTTAATTAGAAATTTTTTCTTCATGCTCGAGACGAACCAAAACAATACTGCAGCGCTAGGCCCACTGCCCGATACAACCGTCTCGGTAGGAGAGGTTTTTGGCCTTGATGTCGATATAACTGTGCCCGCTTACAGCCAGACCAGTGAGCGTGTGCCCGAGTTTGATCCGACCTACATTTTTGATAAGCGAACGACTTTGGCAATACTGGCAGGTTTTGCCAACGATTGGCGGGTTCTGATCAGTGGCTATCACGGCACAGGTAAATCCACGCACGTTGAGCAAGTCGCTGCGCGACTAAACTGGCCCTGTTTGCGCATCAACCTCGATAGCCATGTCAGCCGAATTGATCTGATTGGCAAAGACGCAATTGTGCTGCAGGATGGTAAGCAGGTCACTGAATTTCAAGATGGCATCTTGCCGTGGGCTTACCAACGAAATGTTGCATTGGTGTTTGATGAATATGATGCTGGCAGGCCAGACGTCATGTTTGTTATTCAGCGCGTGCTTGAATCAACTGGCAAGTTGACTTTGTTAGATCAAAGTCGTGTGCTTTCACCACATCCGGCTTTTCGATTCTTCGCTACGGCCAACACCGTGGGTTTGGGCGACACAACCGGGCTGTATCACGGTACGCAACAAATTAATCAGGCACAGATGGATCGCTGGTCTATTACCACCGTATTGAATTACCTTCCAGCAGAGCTGGAGGAGCGCGTCGTGCTAGCAAAAGCACCGCATTTGCAAAACGCCGAAGGTGAGCAGCTGGTCAAGAACATGGTGTCGTTAGCGAACCTTACGCGCAATGCGTTTAAAAACGGTGATCTTGCCACTGTTATGAGCCCACGTACGGTCATCACCTGGACTCAGAATCTGACATTTTTCAAAGACCCGGCACTGGCATTTGAAATGGTCTTTCTCAACAAGTGTGATCCGGCCGAACGAGCGCTAATAGCCGAGCTTTATCAGCGCGTCACAGGTGAAGAGTTGTCGCCGGCAGATGCCAACTGACGTATCTATCAATGCTCGTCAACCGGCTGAGCAAGCTGAACGCGGCGCGTCTGATTTCAAGCAGTCGACCACTGCCTGCGCGCGCGCTATTGCGCAAGACCCGAGCATTACCATCGATTTCGATGAGCAAGCCGACGATGTCGATGTAAATTCCGCCACATTACCGGCTTTTCCAACTAACGCCAATCAACAACAGCGGGATGAAACTCGAGGTCGTAGTGATGCGCTTGCTTTGCATCGACAATTTCATGACGCTAAATTGCATCGGCGAGTACAACCCAATACTGACACATCGCAACGCTGCTTCGCGCTTGCCGAGCAGACTCGAATTGAGCTGTTGGGAGCACAGCAATACGACGGTGTTGCTAATAATTTGAACGCAGCCCTTGATCAACGCTATCGCGCGTTAAATGATGCCTTGAAACATCGACATGCCAATGCGCTTGACAACGATACGCAGCGCATAGGAATTGAGCATGCACTGTCCTTGTATGTGCGGGAACGTCTTGGCGGACCTTTACCGGCAGCGGCGGCGGATGCATTAAGTGGATGGCGTGAATGGTTGGATGAAAACGTTGATCCGGCATTTAATCCCAACAAGTTTGATCTCGACGCACAAGGGGAATACGCGCGCGCATTTAGTGAGTTGCTACGAAGCCTGAAAATTGAGCATGGCGATAACGAATCTCCCGATGCCGACGATGAGCTTGGCGATGATGCGGACGAAAAAGAAACCTCAGATCAGAATGCCGCAAGCGACTCAGATGAAACTGAGATGGGTATGGATGATGCCAGTGAAGATGATAGTGGTGAAGAACAAGACGGCGAGGCCGAAGACACTGGAGATGCGGCGGAACCTGATGAAGTGTCTGATGATCAGTCAGAACAACCTGGCGCGCAACGCAGGCTCAAAGAACAATTACTCAACGAACGCGAAAAAAGTGATTACCACGTGTACTGCACCGATTTCGATGAGGTTGTACGCGCTACAGATATTTGCCCTACTGAAGAGCTGGTTCGTTTGCGTGAACAACTGGATCAGCATTTAGGTGATCTGCAAAAGCTGGTTGGTCGATTTGCCAATCGTTTGCAGCGAGTGTTGCTTGCTCAGCAGCAGCGCAGCTGGGATTTTGATCAGGAAGAAGGTCAGCTCGATTGCGCACGTCTCACGCGCGTACTGACCGAACCGCTGGCACCTTTAACCTTTAAACAGGAGCGAGACACTGATTTTCGTGACACAGTAGTTACGCTATTACTCGATAACTCAGGTTCAATGCATGGTCGGTCGATACGAGTCGCCGCTGTCTCTGCAGACATTCTGGCGTCTACACTGGAGCGGTGTGGAGTCAAGGTGGAGGTGCTCGGGTTTACCACTGTTGCCTGGAAAGGCGGCAAGTCGCGAGAGCGTTGGGTGGAGGCCGGGTACCCGGCAAACCCAGGTAGATTGAACGATTTGCGACACATCATCTACAAGTCTGCCGATATGCCATACAGACAATCCAAGCGTAGCCTGGGGTTGATGATGCGCAAGGGTTTGCTAAAAGAGAATATCGATGGAGAAGCTTTGCAGTGGGCTTATAGCCGACTCATGCAGCGAACCGAGCATAGAAAGATACTGATGATGATCTCCGATGGTGCCCCGATAGATGATTCCACACTTTCAACCAATCCGGGTCGATTTTTGGAAAAGCACTTGGGTCATGTGGTGTCCAATATTGAACGACAGGAAGAGGTAGAGCTAGTGGCCATCGGCATTGCGCACGATGTGAGCAAGTACTATCGACGAGCAACGACTATTCACGATGTTGCACAACTTACCGACGTCATGACAAGACAACTTGTCGAGTTGTTCGCCGAAAACTGATTCGTCGAACGGAAAATTCTTTGTTCCAAAAACACACTATTCGCGCCGAAATTCGGCGCTGCATGATCATGGCCTCGCCACTGATTGGTGCACAGCTATTGCAGATGGGAAACGGGTTAGCTGATGCTATTGTTGCCGGGCGATTGGGGCGGGCAGAGCTCGCAGCCGGTGGTATTGGTGCCACTATTTGGTTCGCTGTATCTATATTGTGCATTGGTCTTATGGCAGGCTTGTCGCCGACGCTCTCCAAACTGATTGGAAACCGTCGACGCAATGCGGTGGGAGAGGTATTTCGTCAGGGATTGTGGGTTGGTGTAACAGCAGGTTTACTTGGTGTTGCGGTGATTTTAATTATCCGGGCAAACCTTGCATCAAGCTCGCTTGAACCAGAACTGCATCCACATATAAAAGACTACTTAATTACCGCGTGTTGGAGCATGCCGGCTTTAGCGATGGTATTGGCCGCGCGAAATGTGTGTGAAGCAACTAACCTGACACGTCCGGTGTTGTTTGTGCAATTTATTGGACTGTTAATCAACATTGTTGTGGATTTGACCCTTGGTTTGGGCTTGTTTGGTTTTCCAAAGCTGGGGTTATTTGGCATTGGTATGGCTACATCGATAGTTACTTTCTGTATGGCAATTGCGTTGTTTTGGTTGCTAACAGGGCAATCATTCAAACGCTATAACCTGTTTGCAGGTATTGAACTGCCAAAGTGGCAGCATATCGGCCCGTTGCTTTCTTTATCTTTACCCATTTTCTTTACTATATTGTTCGAGGCTGGTTTATTTGTTGCGACTTCATATCAATCGGGTGTGTTAGGTACATTACCAGCCAGTGCGCATTTTATTGCGATCGGTGCTACCGCATTTTGTTTTATGTTTCCGTTAGGACTGTCGTTTGCACTAACCGCTCGGGTTGGTCGTGTCTATGGCCGTGGCCAATTTAGTTCGCTAGAGTTGCGCGTTTTTACGGGTATTTTATTAACTTTTGTATTGGCGGCCGGTACTGCAATATTTTTGCTTTTATTTCGCCATCAAGTTGCAGCGCTGTACACACCTGACTTGGAAGTTCGTCATTTGGCTGCTCAGCTTTTGTTAATGGCAGTATTATTTCAACTCTCTGATGGGTTACAGGCAACACTGATTGGCATGCTACGTGGCTTGCAAGATACCAGGGCTCCTATGTTTATCAATCTGGTGTCTTATTGGGGGGTTGCGTTCGGTATTGCGTATTGGCTGGCTCACCATGCGGGGTGGGGGGTGTTTGGA
>CALIMV010000369.1 GCA_938045275.1 uncultured Granulosicoccaceae bacterium | reverse complement strand
GACTTCTTCAACAGCTGCTTCACCTTCGGCAGCGACTTCTTCAACAGCGGCTTCACCTTCGGCAGCGACTTCTTCGACGGCAGCTTCACCTTCAGCCGCGACTTCTTCAACAGCGGCTTCACCTTCAGCTGCGACTTCTTCAACGGCAGCTTCACCTTCGGCAGCCACTTCTTCAACAGCTGCTTCACCTTCAGTGGCAGCTTCACCGGGTGCTGTATCCGCGTCGTCTTTACCACTAAACAAGTTAACACCGATCCAGACGAGGGCAAGCACGCCAGCTATAGGAAGAATCTTTTTCCAAATAGGCTTTTCATCATCACCACCGCCACTGCCAGATCCACCAAAGTTGCTGGCAGTATTAGAAGCTGCTGTTTTTGCGCCTTTGGCGGCATTACCAGCAGATTTACCTGCGCTGGAAGCAGCTGCAGTAGCTTTTCCAGCGGCGGCAGTAGCGCCACCAGTGATACTGCTTAAAAATCCCTGCGAGCTTAATTGATCGCTAAACCCGGATGGCATTGCTTTATTTATGTTCTGTTCCTGGCCTTTGAGCATGCTGGCCAACCCGCTGGCATTCAAACCACCACTCATGACCTTTTGTTTTATGACACCCATGATCATTGGAGCAGCCATGCCCATGACAGACTTAGTACCGCTTTTGCTTAAACCTGAAACACCAGAAACTGCACCTGTCAAAGCGCCAACACCTTTGTCACCAAACAGTGAGCCAAGCGTCTTGTTGCCTGCCTCTATTAGTGAGCCGGCTTTGTCACCACCAAGCGTTGCCCCAAGCTTGTCTAACATGCCAGCATCTTGATCGTTAACGGCTTTGAGCAACGAATCGGCCCCACTGGGTGTAGACGCTGATTGGGTTAAGCCTTTTAGCAGCCCTGGGACAGCAGCACCAAGCGCCGCGTCTGCTTTGCCTGATTCGTTCCCTAACATCTTGCTTACATGGCCTTTTATCTGGCCGGTTAACTGGTCTTTGACCAGGTCAACTAGATTGAATGACATCTACCTTTCCCCAATATTTAAGTCGTTGCGAATAAAAAAATCAGGTGACCGCGCATTCCCTCGACCGCCTGGATAAGCGCAAGTTTACACGTTGTTAGACATTTCGTTAACAATTCGACAGTAAACGCCTGCAAACTCGACACATTCATAAGAAAATACAAACCCATTTTCTTGCTGCCAGTTCGAGAAAAAAGCTCAAATTCGTGGTGCTATACGCTGAAAACTATTACGCTGAGATACGCTACAGGCTATTATAACGCTTTTGCTTAAATGCAAAAAATAGTGAACTCGACGCTGTAAGTAATTTTGAGCCTGAATAGTTTGTACTACACAGTTCTAGCAATGGTGCTAATTATATGTACAAAAAGTTATGTAATCAGCTGAGCAACGGTGCAATGAAAACAGTAGTGACAAGTGTACTCTGGGAGCACAGTATTCACGAGAAATTTGGTTCAATGACCAGCGTTTGTAATTATTAGGAGTATTTTCGGTGGGCATAAAAGATGATTTTAGTGACGATGAATGGTTTCTGTTGAGCTCAACTCCTGCAATGATTGGCGCAGCGATGAGTGGTGCTGCCCCCAGCGGAGTGATAGGAACAATAAAAGAGATGACGGCGAGTATGCGAGCCTCCGTACAGGGGCTTAGCGATTACCCAGACAGCGAACTTATCTCAGCGTTACTGGAAAAAGCAGCGAATTGGGAAGAGGCGAAGGATAAAATGAGTGATTATCGGGAAAAAGCCAAATCTCGCCTAGACTCTGCTGCAATAAAATCGCGCGAAGAATTGCAATCTCATGTTCTCAAAGAATGTGCGGCAGCAGCCAAACTGGTTGACGAGAAATGCTCGGCACCTGAGGCAAAAAATTACAAGGAATGGGCTGTGAAAATTGCCAACAAGGTTGCAACGGCGGCCAAAGAGGGCGGCATTCTTGGATTTGGCGGTGAACGTCTTAGTGCTGAGGAGGCTGAATTGATTGCTAAAATTGAGGCTGCACTGGGAGCACCTTCAGGCCACCTAGTCGCCTGAAACTAGCAGAATTGTTTATCAGTTCTGGCGCGTTCAGCCATGTTTGGGTATACACGTTTAGAATGGATGGTCGGGCAGTGACTCGCTGGCCAAATGTATTTGTCCAAATTTTGACGTGGTTGGACCATCAGATCTATCACTATGAGTATGCAAAAAGAGTTTGGTGGCGTTTGCCGCCACAGCGCTTGCCTTGCATGAAGTTGACCAATTGGACAAGGATGCCGTTCTAATGAACACCGATAGCATCGACGATCATTCTGTCGCATTGGCCACACTAGCCGATCAGGGCGATGAACCTCCAAGTCGGTTTCAGGAGCTGTGGAATGAAGCCGAACGCCTCAAACGAGAAAATGTTGAGTTGGAGACTGAGCTAGATCAGCTCGTACATCGAATCAAAAGCTCGGTTGGTCCTATTGAGATGGATATGGGGCGAGCCATGCGCGTGCAGATTGATAAACTCATCGTTTTTGGGGGGCGACAGTCTCTGCAGCAGTGGCAATTACATGTGCTGGATGAGTGGATTATGTCCAGTATGGATAGCTTACAGTCAATGGGGCTTGTTGATGATGAGCTTGCAGACAGCATGGCTAAGCTACAGGCCCAAACATTGGGCTTTGAGATTGACACCAACAGCGATCTTACCGCGTCTGAGCAGTTAGCTGTTTACATGGAAGCGCAAGTCAAAGATATGGATGCCCATTTGCAAGAAGACGATCTTGCAACTGAAGAAGAGGAAGATGGGGATATCCTGAAATGGTACAAACAACAATTTTCGGAATCCGAGTTCGATGATTTAGATGCCGAAGACACCATTCGTGGCGATGCAGAATCAGAGGAGACGCTTGAATCCGAAACAAATGACGTTGCCGAGCCACAAGCCATATTCAAAACATTGTTTCATCGTGTGGCTAGGGCGTTACACCCAGACAAGGAAGCCGACCCGGAACGACGCGAATTTAAGCAAGCACTAATGGCTCAGTTGCTTGAAGCCAGACGTCAGCGAGATTTAATGCTTGTGTTTCAGCTGTATAAAGAGCACGTCGACGACACTGCATCGTTTGATGAACGTGAGTTTGCGGAGTTGGAAAAAGTACTGTGCCAATATATTGAGCTTGAATCGCAACGGCAACTTGAAATCACGACGAAAACACATCTGCATGACATTGCCTACACGCAGTTTTACAGCGATGATCCTCAAGAGGTTAATCAGGCAATAGAACAGAAAATAAAAGATATTAAGAAGCGCCAAAGTGAAATTGAAGCGTTTTCGAAAACGGTCACATCGTTAAAAAAGTTAGGACCGTACCTTGAGGCTCGGTATGAGCGTTTACGGCAGTACTTTTAAACGTAGATTTTGAAGGTGAGAGCCTTTTTACCATCGCATTCTGTCGCGCATTCTGTAAAGCCAAACGGAGGGTGCCAGAAACCAAGGTGTGCCGTTATACAGGGGCCGGGTTTGAAAAGGTACTTTTGACAGCGGAATGCAAACATCGCCACTTCCGCTTATTGATTCACCAATGCACTTACCTAAATAGCTCGCCATACCCACACCCGAGCCACAATAGCCCATTGCATAATGTAAGCCGTCATGTTCACCGCAGTGCATTAATGAGTCGAATGTGTAGGCCACGGTCCCAGCCCATGAATGAGAAATTCGTATATCGCGCAATGGTGGATACAGTCGGTGTAATTCTGCGAGCAGTTTTGGTCCGCTCTTGGTAACATCGGTTTCTTTCAGTGAAACACGTCCGCCGAATATGACACGTTTATGTTCATATGATGGCCGGTAGTAATAAACCAGTTTGCGTGAATCAGTCAGCATACGTCTGCTCGGAAACAGGTTATTCATTGTGTCCGAATCAATTTCCTCCGTAGCAATAATGTAAGAACCAATGGGTATTACACGTCGTTTTTGCCATGGTGTTAAAGAGCCTGTGTATCCGTTAGTGGCGATCACGACCTGTTTGGCGACAACCATGCCGCGAGTGGTATTTACAGAGTGGTGTTTTTGACCGTTTGTTGTATACGTCTCTATTGCTTCAACCGCACAATCGCCAATAACATGCGCTCCGGCTTCTTTTACTTTTGCCAATGTGCCTGCGTGATATTTAGCCGGGTGAATAGCGGAAAAGTGCGGGAATACAATACCTCCGTGATACAGATCGCTACCATGTTCTGTCTGCTGTTCTTCGTGTGATACCAGAAAAGCGTCAGAGTCAAATACTGGGTTATTTTGTTTGGCTTCAGCTCTCATCTGCCGGAATGCTGAAACAGAATGTGCACCGTGAAATCGACCAGTAATTTCAAACTCGCATTCAATGTTCTCCTGATGAACAAATTTGCCAACATAGTCTAGTGAGGCTTGACCCATAGTGAGTACGTCGCGTGCGAGTGGTTCGCCAAATCGCTTAACTAAAGTCGGGTAGTTGTGTTTTATCGAAGTTGAGATTTGTCCTCCATTGCGTGTGCTACAGCCGATACCTGGTCGCTCAGCATCTAGCACCAAAGTGCTCATGCCAGCGCGTGCTGTTTGTAAAGCAGCATGCAAGCCGGTGTAGCCGGAGCCAACAATCAAAACATCAACCACATTTGGCAGATCGACAATGGTTGAATTATCCAGTGGTGCTTGATCCCACCAATACGGTGTGGATTTAAAATTGCTGGTAAAGCATGGGTTGCTCATATTTGGTTTCGTTAGTTGTCCCTGTCAGAGAATTAAGCCGTTTAGGTTCTGTAACTGTATTGACAGTGGAATAGCTCAGTACGAACGATACTGTGCCCTATGTTATGCCTACTTGCGGGACAGTAGCAACCGATCGGCCCGCTAGTTGATTCTAGCCCGGAGTAGCTGCTATTGTAATCTGCCAGGGTCAACGAGATTGGCCAGACTTATCAAGTGCACCATTGCGCAGTTGGCATAACGGTGACCGTACTGACGCTTGTAAGGCACCACGAAAAACTGACTTCATGAAACTGTCGAAAATAGAATCCTTCACAAACGAATTTGTCTGTTTCGTAAAAATCACCACTGATGATGGCCACACAGGTTGGGGACAAGTGGCGCCGTATCATGCTGATATTACTGCAACGGTTTTACATCGGATGGTGGCACCGCATGTTCTTGGGTTAGATGCACTGAACATCGATGCTTTAGTTGATTTGGTGACTGAACGGGAACACAAGTTTCCTGGTTCGTTCTTGCGCCGCGCAATGGGTGGTGTAGATACCGCGCTGTGGGATATGCGCGGTAAGCTTGAAGACAAAAGCGTATGCGAGTTGCTCGGTGGAACACCGGGCAAGATTCGAGCTTATGCGTCGTCAATGAAGCGAGACATTACCGAAGAAGATGAAGCAAATCGATTTCTAAAACTACGTGATCAGTACGGTTTTGATGCTTTCAAGTTTCGAGTAGGGGCAGAATGTGGTCACGATGTGGATGAATGGCCTGGCAGGTCTGAATCCATAGTAACGAAAATCAGATCAGCCCTCGGTCCAGAGCCTGCGCTGTTGGTAGATGGTAATTCCGGATTTTCCCCTTCGCGTGCTATCGAGCTTGGGCAACACTTGCAAGACAACGGCATTTCTCATTTCGAAGAACCTTGTCCGTATTGGGAATACCATCAAACGCGTGAAGTGACCAACGCGCTCGATATCGATGTAACTGGCGGCGAGCAAGACTGTGAGCTACAGAACTGGCAGCATATGATCGATTCAAAAGTCGTCGATATTGTTCAACCTGATGTGTGTTATCTCGGAGGATTGAGCCGCACGCTAAGGGTGGCCAAAATGGCTGAGCTAGCTGGACTACCCGTTACACCGCATTGTGCCAATTTGTCGATGGTTACGTTATTTACCATGCACTTGTTACGTGCAATTCCCAATGCCGGCAAATACCTCGAATTCTCCATAGAAGGGCACGACTATTACCCATGGCAAGACAATTTGTTCGTAGAGTCGCCTTACCGCATTGTTGATGGACAGGCGCGAGTGACTGATGCGCCCGGGTGGGGTGTTGAGATCAACCCGGATTGGCTTGAAAAGGCACATTATCAGCTATCTGAGCGTTGACTAGCACGCCAGCGCGCCAGCACGCCGCAGGCCACACGCCAACACCCAAGTGCGCCAGTTAGCCCACGGTGAATCACCACGCTGTTTATTTGCATTCAAACCCGCCGATTACGTTAGCCGCTTTGGCTTGTAACATATAAGAGTAATTAATCTAGCTCTTGTTGATTAGTCTTAAGTATTTGATTTAAAACAACTAAATGTAGTTTAACTGCTGCCGTTCGGTTTTTCTCGTGTGGGGTGGTTCTAATGTTGCAATTGGAAAGCAAGTAGTCCACACTACACATAAACATATAAAGATATCTTTATATCATGAATTTATTGCTTTCTGGCCTGCGTGCAGCAGGCGAACCGACTCGCTTAAGGCTGCTTGCGCTGTGTGCACACAGTGAGCTAAGCGTACGAGAACTAACCCAAATACTCGGTCAAAGTCAGCCACGTGTATCCAGGCACCTAAAACTGCTGGAAGAGGCCGGATTACTTGAGCGTTTTCGAGAGGGCGCACTGGTTTTCTATCGCATTGCTGAACGCAGTGAGCCGGCGGTTCTGGCTCGTACGCTGGTTGATCTTTTACCGAACGACAGCATTGAATTAAACCGTGATCTTGCGCGCCTTGAAAGTATTCGTAAACAGCGCGCCGATGCGGCCGAAGCATACTTCAATGAAAACGCCTCACAGTGGAATCAGATTCGTCGAATGCATGTGGCAGAGACCGAAGTAGAACAATACCTGCTTAGTTTAATCGGACGCTCTAAAATTGAATCCCATCTCGACATTGGTACCGGCACAGGTCGAATCCTTGCACTCATGGCTGATCACGTTGAACACGGATTGGGTATCGATAAAAGCACCGAAATGCTGGCGCTGGCGCGAACTCATCTTGAACAGGAAGGCTTGAAGAATGTATCGGTCAGAAAAGGTGATATGTACAGCATGCCTATGGAAGATAACTGCGTCGACCTGGCAACGATACATTTGGTCTTGCATTATTCGCATGAACCACATCTTGTCATCAACGAAGCGGCGCGCACATTAAGAAAAGGCGGTCGATTGCTCATTGTGGATTTCGCACCCCATCAGGAAGAGCACTTGCGTACAGAACACAATCATCAGCGTCTCGGATTTACCGATAAGGAAATCAGACAAAAACTCAGTGATGCCGGACTAAAACCAGGAAAAACCCACTCTTTAGCAGGTGACCCGCTAACCGTGAAAATATGGCAGGCCACCAATCCTGGTTCAATGCACTAAAAACAAACTTATCTAAAGGCATTCGTTATGACGAAACCGTTATTGTCATTTGAATTTTTCCCGCCTCGAACCGATGCACAATCCAGACGGTTTTGGCAAACCTTGGGGTGCCTGGAGACGCTTAATCCAGAGTGGTTCTCCGTGACCTATGGTGCGTTGGGCAGTGCGAGCAATGCCAGTCAGGACACGGTTGCACAGTTGTGTAAGCAAAGCGACAAGCCCATTGCTGCGCACTTGACTTGCGCCGGGCAAACTCGCGCACAGCTTTTAACAACGCTCCAACAGTTCAAGGAAATGGGTGTCAGGCATATAGTTGCCTTGCGCGGCGACAGTACGCCAGAAGGGTCACGTAGCAAATATTACACGCTCAGATTTGGTCTTGAGTTGGTTGAACTCATCGCAGAAGTTGGCGATTTTGATATCAGTGTTGCAGCTTATCCCGAGGTGCACCCTGAGGCAGAATCAGCACAATCCGACATGAAGGTTTTAAAGCTTAAATTCGACGCTGGTGCATCTCGTGCGCTAACCCAGTTTTTCTTTGAACCTGAAGTTTTTCTGCGCTGGCGTGATGCGGCAGTTAAACAGGGCATCGATGGTGAATTGATACCGGGAATTCTGCCCATTCATAATATCGATAAAGTGATTGAATTCAGTCGGCGTTGTGGTGCCAGCGTTCCTACCCCCCTGATAGATCGATTCAACAGCGCAAATACTGAGCTGGCTGCTCGCCAAATGTCAATTGAGCACTGCGTTGATTTATGCCAGTCTTTGAGGCACGAAGGGGTTGAGAAATTTCATTTGTACACCCTGAACCAATCCGACCTTTCATACGAGGTTGCGAAATCTTTACTCGGTGTGAAAGCGGGTAGTGTGGCCGCCTAGAGCGATGTGGGTCCGTCTGGGTCCATTTATGGTTATTTGGCGGCGCGATACGTACGTTAAGTCGATGAACACGATATAATTTGGCTACAACGTTATGTAGCCATCTCCCCCATGTCAGAAACTCCCAAAGTAGGCTTTGTTAGTCTCGGTTGTCCAAAGGCACTTGTTGATTCAGAAAGAATTCTGACTCAGTTGCGCACCGACGGCTACCAAGTAGTGCCAGACTACGACAGCGCCAATATTGTTGTCGTTAATACTTGTGGTTTTATTGATAGCGCAGTAGAGGAATCACTCGATGCTATCGGTGAGGCTTTAGACGAGAATGGTAAAGTCATCGTTACCGGTTGTTTGGGAGTGAAAAGCGAAAGCATTTTGGCGCGTTTTCCCCAAGTGTTGTCTGTCACCGGGCCTCAGGCCTACGAAGAAGTCGTCGGCGCAGTTCATCAACATGTGCCCATATCTGTGGAGCACAACCCATTTACTGAACTGGTGCCACCTCAGGGCATTAAGTTAACACCCCGACATTACGCCTACTTGAAAATATCGGAAGGGTGTAATCATCGTTGTAGCTTTTGCATTATTCCTTCAATGCGCGGAAATCTGGTTAGTCGTGATGCTGGCGATGTTTTGTCAGAAGCTCAGCGCCTCAAAGATGCTGGTGTACGCGAACTATTAATAATCTCCCAAGACACCAGTGCCTATGGCGTCGATATAAAGTACCGCACCGCTTTCTGGGAAGGGCGACCGGTCAAAACCCGAATGAAAGAGCTGTGTGAAGCACTTGGTGAGCTCGGAATATGGGTTCGACTGCACTACGTTTATCCCTATCCGCATGTCGATGAAATCATTCCACTTATGGCACAAGGGCTGATTTTGCCGTATTTGGATATTCCGTTTCAGCACGCAAGCAAGCGTATATTAAAACTAATGAAGCGACCCGCTGCCGCGGAGAACAACCTGACGCGCATCCGTGCATGGCGAGAAATCTGCCCAGAATTAACGGTGCGCAGCACATTTATTGTTGGTTTCCCAGGCGAGACAGAGGCCGAATTTCAAGAGCTACTCGACTTTCTGGAAAAAGCACAGCTTGATCGGGTAGGGTGTTTTCAGTATTCACCGGTAGAGGGGGCTGCAGCAAACGAGTTACCGGACTCAGTGCCAGATGAGGTAAAGCAAGATCGGTTCGAGCGTTTCATGCAAACTCAGTCGAAGATCAGTCAGGCAAAGCTACAAGCCAAAATTGGCAGCCGGCAAATTGTCCTTATTGACACTGTCGGTGAAACCGATGCAGTGGCTAGAAGTGCAAGTGATGCACCCGAGATCGATGGTGTTGTTCACGTATCTGTTGACGATTACGACATAGAACCGGGTGATTTTATTGAGGTGGATATTACCGGCGCCGACGATCACGATTTATTTGGTGTTATTCCAGCATAGTAAATGTAAGTTCATAGAGACAGCGCGGCACGCTAGCACGCGCACTTGCGCCCCGGGTGGAATATTAGCAAAGCTTACTTTGCTAACCGCCGAAAGCAATATCACGTTTAGCCGTGGAAATGGTGACTGTGAATCCCATGACTACGTCCATGAGAGCCGCGGTTGTCATAATCAGAAAAGTGACGTTGCCCAGGCGCGGTATTACCAACAATTCAATCAGAAAAATAACGAAAACAAGCAGTGACAACGCGTGATCGATAATGGATATGACCGATGTGCGTGTTGCCTTGAAGGTTTCCACGTACAGGAAAAAAATACTGGCCAGGATGAAACCATCGCTTACGGTCATCACAACGTCTCGCCTCGATGGTAGCTGGAATTCGAACAGAATTACGTTGAGCATGGACTGCTCGATCGTGCCCGAAAGCATGATAATGTTGGCTGCAATTAGGATGTAGAAAAATAAAGGAATCGAGAGAATAAGGCGCATCGTAGACTGCCAATCCAGTGTTGAGGTTACCTATAGATTATATAAAGTAAATAAAAATTGTGCTGAATTTCGTGTTTGCAGTGATTTGGAGCAGATTATTTACGCGCATCCAAGATATTCCATTGATCATCCGAATGACAATAGGCTGCATTCGGTCTTGGAACACGTACTCTTAGCGGGAACCGGTACTAGGCATTGCGCTAGCCTCTGGTTTAAACAGAGTATCTGTAGTTAATGCTCAATTTTCACATTTTGAATCCATGCCACCAGCAACGTGTAGGCGACGCTTGAAGGAACGAATGGAGACAAGTGGTGAACTGACGTTATAGCGAATAATTTACGCAGCTGTTGAAAAACTCTCAAGGTTTGCGAAGGAGGTAATTTCTGTCGCCGGCATAAGTGATTTTGTACCACTTGCTTCCAGCGTTTGCGAGTTTTGACGACGACGCTTAAAGTGAATGGTATCGTTCACAATTTTATGATTGAAGCCTTTCCATACTGTTTCACAGTTCCAGTGCCAATCCTCAAAGGCGAACCCTTCCTTGATTTTTCTTTCGCAGTAGGGGATAGCTAAATGTGCAGATCGATACGCCATGCACATGGCGTCCCAGTAGTTTCCAAATCGCAGAAAGTCGGTATTGAATTTAGGGTCATCCTGATCGAGTCCAATGAGAACACTGGAAACGCCCTGGAAAAACCAGTTAAATTCCGGGTGGGCGATGGTTTTTTCATCCTGTTTGGAAAGGAAAGTGTGTGCTTCGTACAGCCAGTTTTCACCCCACAAATCGTCTCCGTCCAGAAAGGCAATCAAATCACAATCGCTTGATTCAACAGCGGCATTTCTAACCAGGCCCTGATCGCCAAAATTTGTTTCCAATATAGTGGTATCGTCACCAAGGCCTTCGAAAATGACGCTGGTCTGAGCACTGGGTTTATCCAGTACGACCATCTTTTTAACTTCTATATCGCGTTCCTCTGCGTATTGACATGCCTCCAGTAAACTGTTGTAGGAGACTGCCGCCATAGCACCTTCACCATGAGCGGTGAGTACTACACCAAGGCTTAACTTAGATGTTGTCATTGTCGGCTACCTGAATTTACTCGCTTGCGGTTTAATCTTGCTGTTTGTCTTAATCGAGTTAACATCGCTTTCGCTAAAGCTGCATAGTGTCTTTAAGAGTCTGCTCGTACAGCTCCTCGTTGCACAGGGCAAGCGTATGTTCCCGACCAGCTTGAGCTTTGGACAATGCTTCTGGATAGTCTGCGAGCAGTGTGTCGATAGCGTCGCAGTATGCATCCGGATTAGCGTACTCTACAACTGGCCAACCGGTAGCATCGTTTACCAGATCGCCTACACCGCCAACAGAACTGGCAACAATAGGGATTCCGCGAGAGGCAACGTCGATCAGAATTATCGGCAACCCATCCCAGCCCGAGGTATAGAGAAAACAATCGCAAGATGCTATTGGTAAATCATCCAGCGAAAGATAAGTGCCCATGAGACGAACATTCTCAGGTGCGCTACTCATTTTTATTTCAGAGTCGTACAGTACACTTTTGCCCCAAACCCAGAATTCAATATCGGGTAATCGTTTGGCGACAGCGAATAACACGTCTACACGTTTTTGCCTGTCAAAACGACCTGACCAGAATATACGGCGCACACCTTTGTTGGTGCTTCGTTCAGCCAATGCATTCTGATAGTTGAGCTGAGTTTGAGCTGCTGGCGTATGGAGTGTGACTATTTTCTTTCGCATTGCATCGGTCAGGCAGTAGCGATTTTGCAATTCAGTTCGTAAGGTTGTGTTGTCGGTAAAAACGGCCGTTGCGTAATCGAACGATGGTAAGAACCATTGAATTGGGTATCCACCTTTGTTGCCTTTTTGGTCGCGGTCCCAGCAGAATAAATAGAAGTATATATTCATCCACGCTGATAACTGTTTACCAAAGGTATTGGTGAGATGCCAACCGAGATTGCTGTTGATATTGACTATGTTATTGGGACGAAGTCCTCGAACTACATCAAGCAATATACGAACTTTTCGCTCCTGCGGTACCTCTGCGGTGTGCTCGCTTAAATCGAATACATCGATGGATTCAGGAAACCAGTCAGGTCGTTCAAACGCAGACAAATCAGTGGTAATAACGAGTATGTTTTCACTATCGCTTAGTTGCGCCACAGTTTTGGTGAACTGACCAGCTACATTGGCAGAACCAGCCAACCTGCAATGTGGCATAAGAATAATGGTGTCGTACTGCGTTTTATTTAGTTTAGGCACAATTTCACTCATATCGTGCATGAGCTCTGTTTCGGGATGAAACAGTGGGGCCATTCGTACTGCGCGCATACCATAAGGACGAACCAGCTGAGGTTCGAGAGCGGTGGCTTTTTTTATCATGTTCGCTACGGGACCACTGGATAGCTTACGAGTTCGCCGTTTAAAATAAATTGCCGCTTCTTCTACCGAGCTGCAATTGATCGGATCTTTTGCGGGAAAATGCTCAAGTTGTAACCCAGCCGCAGGTGATACCCCTTCAAATTGTCCATGCAATGTAAAATCGAGCAGTGCGCTGTTGAAATGTAATTTGCCGATGTTTCGCTTGTAAAAGTTATTATCAAATAATTCAGAGTAGCGACGAAATGGCTCTTTGTGGCCAGTTTCAATAAAGTGCATAAATGGGTGCGCTTTCCAATTGTTTCTGATATCCGGGTGCGACTTCGTATAGTAGTCTGTGTCAAATAGGGGAGTGGGTACTATGTCAAGCTGTATACCGTTAAAGAACCAGTGTAAAAAAGAACTGCTGGTTCCCATTACCTGCAGTTCCCGAATCCTGTCAGCTGAAAGTGATTTGAATTCACGCAACGTATCTGTGTCTTTGTCATTAGACGTATAGTTGCTCAATTGATCACGATACCATGCATCATTGAATAGCATGGTTGGACGGTGTCGATTTAAACTTCCTTGGGTTAGAAAGTGCGAATACAGACTCGCCGGGCTAACTTCTATATCTGCGTCCAGCTGTTGTTTGTACAGCTCGTGCATAAAGATTTTTTTAAAAATAACTTGGGTTTCTTGACGACAAAATCGCTCAGAACAACCAATCGGAATACTGCTGAATATCGCTTCTATATTAGACGGCGTTTCTTCAAAGGTTGTGAAAACCGAATTCACATGCAATTGCAGGAACTTGCACGGAATTCTATCTTCGTATAGTCCGGTTGTTGCAAAGTGGGCGTAAGGGTTACTAACCGATTCCGCTAAATCGCTGTACCTATCTAAATAAAAATCGGCATCGAACATAGCATGCGGCGTTATACTTTTAAAATGCCCTTTTAGCCATCTGTAGAAAACTGGCTTGTCTACTTCATCATCGGTTTCTGGAGCTGGTAATATTGAGGCTGTGTAAACAGGGTCAAACGCTGGAGAGGGTGAATAGTTTTTAGTCATACCCTCTGTTAAAAAATGTTCGAAAAGTGCTTCAACTGGCACTTCATTCAGGTTGTAATTTATCCTGTAAAAATCCGAATTAAACATGGCGGCCAGAAACCAGGCGCGTTCATCAAAGATGAACATTGTGTCTGCAACCAGCTTAACGCGGTGTTCAATACTATCGATGACGTTTTCGTCAACCGGTTCTTCGTCATATTCGGATACTTGAGAATCAATAACGTTCGCAAGCTTAGTATCATTTTCAGAAGAACTACAATCATCTTCAATAGCAGTTACTTCGTCGTATTCTGAAACCAAAGAATCGATTTCGCTCACTGGCTCTGCGTGCTGTTCAGATAAATAAGTGTCGCCTACAGATTCGGCCACATCGTTTATCGCCAGGGGGTTTTCATCCTGTTCAGAATCGGGCAGGGTGTGGTCGCTTGAATTGATCATCTGTTGTTAAAATTATCTAACCGCAAAAGCCGAATGCGACCACTGCAATCATTCCGATTGCAGATGGTCAACACGTTAATATATTGAAGTTCTACGCGACCAAGCGTAGTTTTGGTGGGGTGTCTGAACCGGGTTCGGTAACCCAGTTGGACAGGCAAGGAATCTTATCCATATCGCACCGCTCGGAGTACTTCTCAGCAATTTCAGTGACTTCTTTAATTAACCCATCTGCAAGCGTTATCGGCTTTAAACCGTAGGCCAGAAACTGTTCATTTACCACATGAAGATCATTCTCTGCAGCTTCTTTGCGAGGATTCTTTATTAAAGAAATCTCTGTATCAGTCATTTCTGAAATCATTTTGGCCAAATCAATAACACGGTGGGTTTCAGTCATCTGATTCAGGATGTGTACTTTTTCTCCTCTTGCCGGCGGATTATTCACCGCTATGTCTAAACAATGACAGGTATCTTGAATATTGATGAATGCTCGTGTTTGGCCACCAGTACCATGTACTGTGAGCGGGTAGTCAACTGCGGCCTGCATTAAAAATCTATTCAAAACGGTCCCATAGTCGCCATCGTAGTCGAACCGATTGATCAGACGATCGTCTAGTTTCGTTTCTTCTGTTTGAGTGCCCCAAACTATGCCTTGATGTAAATCTGTGATTCGTAGCGAATCATTTTTCGCATAAAATTGAAAGAACAAAGCGTCTTGTGTTTTTGTCATGTGATAGATAGAGCCAGGATTTGCAGGGTATAAAATATCCTGCTCAGCACTAATGCCATCCTGCTCTACATTGACTGTTAGGTAGCCCTCCGGAATTTTCATACCGGCAGTACCATAGCCATAGACACCCATGGTACCCAGGTGCACTAAGTGAATGTCCAGGCCACTTTCAACGATAGCCGCAAGCACATCGTGTGTAGCGTTCAAGTTATTGTTAACGGTATAACGCTTATGCTCCGAAGTTTTCATTGAATAGGGTGCGGCACGTTGTTCCGCGAAATGAATTATTGTGTCTGGTTGCTCGGTTTTGATTAGGCGTAACAGGGCTGGATAGTCCTGACCAATAGTGATTTTATGAAATCCAATGCTGTTGCCACTTATTTCCTTCCATGCACTAAGGCGCGTTTCCATAGATTGGATTGGCGTAAGTGACTGTACTTCCAATTCCGCATCAATTGCGCGACGAGAAAGGTTATCAACGATGATGACATCGTGTCCTTGTTTTGATAGGTGTAAGCTGGTTGGCCAACCACAGAAACCGTCTCCGCCTAAAACTAATATCTTTGACATCTCGAAAACCTTGTGTTTGTTATGAGTAATTTAGTCAGATTGCGTATCTGATCTTACCTAGGCTGATGCAAATGCCATGCCCGATAACTGCCTGTATTCGCACTGGATCACGTTATTGGTGCTAACCCAAATCAGCGAATTTATTCGAAATCTGTTGATTGGAATCAAGCGTACAAACGCTCGAATTCTCGTCGAACTGGTTAACAGATCTGTTGCAATCAAACTTTTGCAAAAAGCGTTGTTTAAGCTGCTTCTTTGTTTCTCTCGAACGTAGCTATCGTGGTGTCGAGTTCTAACAGATGAGGCGGCAATTTCACTGCGTGTGACTCATCTCCGGCATACTCCACGGGTTCTATTCCCTCGCGCCAGGCCACAGCCATAACCTGCATCGTGTTGTAGACGCGAACCTGCCAGCCAATATTCTTTAGATACCGGACTGCTGCAGCTACATCACTGAACGTCAAATCATGGAACACAATACGCGCATCGGTTGTTAAAAATGGCATCAGTGCTTTCACGTCAAGTATTGGACCTTCGTTGTCATGATTACCGTCAACGAAGGCGAAGCTATACAGTTGGTCTTGAGTGGCACTAATCGCCGGAATAATTTGTGGTGAATAGCCTGGCCAAAGTTTGATACTGCCTTCGTCAACCCATTTTTGTAGGCTGTCGGATACCTGGCGAAATCGCTCTTTATTGCTAAATGCAGGGTCAATAGCATCTAAGAATAGACCTGCTTGAAGTAGATGAGCTGTTGACCAGCCGAAGTGAGAACCAATTTCAATGCCACGGCTACCTTCTTTTTGTTTCGCAAGAGCATAAAGCAGAGCTGCTTCCTCGGTACTTATATTGCCCGTTTTATTTGGTTTTTCCCGAGTGTCGGTACGCCATATGTGAGGAACCTGCCGGCGCAGTCGCTTGTCTGGGCAGGTGTCAGTGTTGGTGTTTTGCGCGTGTGGGAATAACGAAGATAAGTCAGGGCAATTAAACGCCTCTGGGTAATAATCGTAACGAGTATTCCAAGGAACCATTCGAGGTGCTTCGGCTTTTATTGCCAATCTGCCGGTGTAGTCTATGGATTGTAAAAAAACCGGTTGAAATCCTGCTTTTTCGTTGGCCGCAAAAAATTCATCAACAGCCAGTTTTGCTCCTTTCCAATGGCCATAATCATCAATGATGAGCACGCCATTTCGATTGATTCTGGGCCAGAAATTTTGTAGCTCAGCTTTGGTACTGGTGTACCAATCTGTATCTAAACGCAGTAAAGCAAGTCTTCGTGTAACGGTTTTTTTCGCTGAATTAGTGACATCGCCTTTTATGTAATGAATTTTGTCTTCAGGATACTTCGTAAGGCGCATATTCTTCTTAACATCGTGAAGTTCCGCATAGGCCCAAATCGCTGATTGTTTTCGTTGTTCGGTATTCTCGGTAAGCTGATCTTTTGCCGTTTTTCCGTACAAATCTACATCTACTGAACTTGGTTCTGGCATACCTGAATAGGTATCAAACAAATAAATATCTCTATCAACTGAATTTAACTCCAATAATGTCAACGCTATTAGCATGGATGAACCACCACGCCAAACACCTGATTCAACAATATTGCCATTGACTTTCTTTTCGACAATAAATTTCACTGCCGTATAAAGAGCATAGCCGCGTTCTACGGACGTCATGGTATATGGCTTAACTTGCTCCCAGATTTGTTCGAATACAGGGTCATCAAGGTACCATTGTCGTTTGATTGGCATAAGCACATTGCATGGTAAATAAGGTGTCAGTCAATTGGCAACGTTTGTGCCAGAGTTGAAAAGCCAAATAGGCCACGGCGGTCGTAGAAATTATCAAATGCATGCACCAATCAGGAAATACGTAATCGTGCGATTGATTGGTATCCATCTTGCGTTTGTATGCAGTAGCCGCAGTAGTGAGTTAATTGCAGGCTTTCGATTGTGGTAAGGGTGTAAATACTATGCAAGCATTGGTTTTAGGCGGTAATGGTTTTATCGGTTCACATCTTGTTGATCAGTTGCTTGTTGGCGGGCATCGCGTACGGGTTTACGACCGCGGGCCTGAAAAATTTCGAGACCCACTACCATCTGTAGAATATTTTTCTGGAGAATTCAACGATGTCACGCTTTTAGCTGAAGCGTTGAGCAATGTAGATGTCGTTTACCATTTAATCAGTACAACTGTTCCAGCTACATCCAACATGGACCCTGTAGGGGACATAAACGGTAATTTAATCAATACGGTAAAGCTTCTAGAGCTTATGCGGATGCAATCTATTCCGCGAATTGTCTATTTCTCATCTGGCGGCACCGTTTACGGTAAACCAGAATCATCCCCTATATCAGAATCCCATCCGCTACGACCAATAAGTTCGTATGGCGTTGTAAAAGTTGCGATCGAAAATTACTTACATATGTTCCATGAGCTTCACGGTATCGGGTATGTGGCATTGCGAGCGTCAAATCCATATGGTGCCAGACAAGGCCATGCGGGTTTGCAGGGTGTTATAGGCACCTACATAAGTCGTTTATACAACGGTCAGCCTATTGAAGTTTGGGGCACCGGGGAAATTGTCCGAGACTTCATACACGTAGAAGATTTAACAAGGTTGTGTGTGAGAGCTGGTGCTTCTGATGTTGTTGGGGCTTTTAATGCCGGTTACGGTGAAGGCGCGACCATTTTGGAGGTTATTGACTTAATTTCACAAGCCACAACAATTGAGATAAAACCTGTTTTCAAGCCTGGCCGGTCGTTCGATGTGCCGCACGCGGTATTAGATACTACAAAAGCACGAGAGCAGCTTAACTGGCAACCTACCATTGCTCTAGAACAGGGCATTGCTCATACAGTAGATAGTTATTCTGCGAGCCAGTACGAACAAGACTCTTTACCCAAGGCTGCATAACTAAACCTTAAGTGGTCTGCATATTGCTGTAGCGGGCTATCGTCGAAACGTTATTAACAGGCAATAATCATGACTAAAGAAGTTTGGGAAAATCTAATATCACTCAATGCATTTGGCGAGTACAGCTTTGATTCGCTCGAACCAGCGTCTGCCTACAGAGAGGAAGACAAATCAGGGATTGTGTGGGAAAAAGAGTGTACTAACATTGATGAGGCGCTGCCGCTCGACCAATCGGCAATCCCGACTACCGCCGATCGAGAGGGATACTTTGGTAATAATCATTTCAGCTATTGGGCCAGTGGCTTGAGAGATCGCAATAATCTTATGGCATGCGCTGAGCGGTTAGGTGTAAATGTAGATAACTATCTGGACTTTGGTTGTGCCACTGGCCGCGTAATTCGACATTTTGCAACAGCGGAGAAACAAATAAATACCTACGGGTGTGATATCAACCGTATGCACGTTGATTGGTGTGCAAAGTTTCTTCCCACTAACTTGACAGTTTTTCAGAACCACTCGATACCGACACTGCCGTTGCCGGACAACAGCATAGACATGATTTCAGCATTTTCAGTATTCACCCATATTGAAGCGTTTGAGACTTCCTGGCTGATGGAAATGAGACGCATCCTAAAGCCAGGTGGGATTGCCTGGTTGACAGTTCATTCGGAAAAAACATTTGAGGAAGTGAAAGATGGATGGCCATTGTATATTGGATTACGCAATCATCCGGAGTTTCAAAAATACAAAGAAAATCAGGTTATGGACCAAGACCGATTAGTTTTTCGGTGGAAAAGTGATAGGTCCTATAGTTCGAACGTATTCTATACAACTGATTATCTTGAAAGAACTTGGGGTCGAATTATGGAATTAAAGGAAATGCATCGTCGTTTGCCAGTATTCCAGGATGTGGTAGTGCTTCAAAAGGAAAAGTAGTGCCAAGATTGTTGCTGGTTAGACACTCTAATGTGTCTAACCAAGTTACAACGTATGTCGCGATTACTCTATAAATATTACCTTTTTGTGGTTGTTGGAAAATCGCTGTTCCATTTTATTCAGGTTTATCTATGGCTATCAAGGCAATCAAAGAGCAATACCCAGGCGTTAATGTGGGGCAAATAATATGTGTCTCACCTCGGTATGGCTTGATGTACATTGTTAATCCTAAGGCTGCTTGTTCTTCCGTTAAGCTGTTGCTCTCCAGATTGGAAAGTGGGGATTTTGAGTTTGATATAGTGAATATCCACAAGCAAGGTGCGAGTCTACTACCAACACCTGCTCAGGTTGGTTGGAAAAAGATAGAGAAAAATCTGAATAATCCCAGCTGTTTTTTTAAATTCAGCTTTACACGCAATCCAGTCGCCAGGATTGTGTCTTGCTATAACGATAAGATAGTAAAACAGTCAGCTTCATTTGTACCTGCTTTGAAGAAAAGCGCAGGCTATGAAGATACGACGTCTACCGATTTGGAATTTCTGGAATTTCTAAAAATTATTCAAACTCAGTCTGTTGTAGAAATGGATCAGCATTGGAGGCCGCAACACTATAATTTGATGTCGGAATTAGTTGACTACGACTTTGTTGGCAAACTCGAGACTTTTGATGAGGATTTCAAACACGTATTGACTCAAAACAATTGTCCGGAGATTGCTACCGTGAGCAAAAATAAGTCCAGTAAAAAAGTAACGCGGCTTACTGTTTCTGATGTAAAGCAGAACGAGTTAAATATTATCAATGAAATATATAAAAGGGATTTCGAGTTGTTCGGTTATGACAAGTAGTTGATTTTTATTATAGCTATATAATGTGCGACAAATGAAACGTATAACGTTATCGTAAAAATAGATCCAAATCATCAGAACGCTCATATCGAAAAACTGCCTCTATGGTTTCTAATCATGTAGGGCGGTTAAGACATGCTTGATGTAACCAGCGAGCTTGATTCAAAATTCTTCAATACTCTGTGCCGGTAGATAACAATATTTAGTTATCGAGAGTTGTTAGTGTCAGTAGAGCATTAGTAATTTCAATTTCATCCAGCTTTTTAAACTCATCGATAATTAAATAGGTTTAGTTAATAGAAAGTACTTGTATGAATTTCTGCAAGGTAGGACTGTGCGTATAAGTGCTAGTCGGTAAATTTCAAAAAAATGTGTTCTACCTTCCGAATTTAAAATATTTTTTGTGTCGCACTTCTCAGTTCCGTGCTCGGCCATTAATGTATTAACACAAAAGGTGAAAAATAAGTGCCTATTGGCACACAAATATAAAAATTGATTATTGCATCATCAAACCTGGATATACGAATCTAGAGCTCTGGTTTGGTAAATCGTTCAAACGAATTGTTGAAGTTAGACAGCTAGATTGAACAGGAAGGATACGACGATGCGATTACTGATCTCACTAACTTTGCTGTACCTGACAACAACCGCTCATGGTGATCTATATTTCATTGAGCGACCATCAACCTACTTACCTGAGGGTATTCCGTTTGCAGGGGATACCGGATATTTTACCTATCGATCAGCACCCAATCAGGTGCGCGGGTACACTTCCAATACAAAAACGTATCTATTAGAAGGTTATGGAGTTGAAGATGCACAACACACTAATAAACTAGTAATAGATGGTACGGATGGAAATCTCGACTCCTGCGGAGCATGGTTGAAATCTATCGTGCCGATGCCAAACGGAAATTTGCTGGGTTTGTATCATGGTGAAACAGACTGTAATTACAACGAACAGCAATCTGTAATGAATACGTTTTTTGCTGTGTCTACCGACAATGGCCAGACGTTCAATTCAATTAACAATGGATTATTCGATACGGTTATTGAACCTGGAGATAATATCCATGGCAACGGAAATGCGTCAATGGTACTCGATGGAGACACATTGCATATTTATTACGTCAACATGGATGGGCCTTGGAAAACTCGCTACGCAACGGTGAACATCAACCAGTTAGACCAGGTGAATATCGTCGGCGAGTTTGATGATCGACGAGTTGGTTCGCAGGTGTCCTGGAGAGGCGATATATTATCAGCCATGAAAGTCGACACGTGTCGAAACTTTGAGGACTACAGCGAGACGCACCTTGCCAATAATTGTCCAAGCTCAGGCATTCGACTTTCCTACAGTGATGACTTTATCAATTTTGAAGTTCTCGATTTTCCCCTTGTTTATGTGCCAAATGTTCAACGCAGAGACCGCGCCAGTACCGAGATTATTGGTTCGGTCAGTGCAGTACCGTTTGTTGGTGGCGGTCGTTGGCACAATGGCTTTTATTTACACTATAGCTACTCGCATGTTGGGAAGCCTTACTCCGAACGTCGGATGGTTAGACGGCCGGTACGTATTGTTAGTAGTGACGTATCTGCTGGTTTATCCAGACTCTCAACCTACATCAAAGGCAATACCACATGGACCACAACAAACATTCCAACCAAAG
>CALIMV010000368.1 GCA_938045275.1 uncultured Granulosicoccaceae bacterium | reverse complement strand
GTGGTTTTTTCTGACTGCACGCAAGAGCATACAATTGTGCGTGCATTGGAAGAGGGTGCGCATCATGTTTTCGATATAGCAGAATCACCACCATTGCTGCTCGCGCGATTAGAGGCAGCGCTGCGTCAACACTCGTTGCAGACTCGTCGCATTCTTGATGTGGCACCATTTAAATTTAATCTTGAACGTCGCAGTGTTTATAAGGATGGCAAGCTAGTTAGCCTAAGTCCTAAGGAATATGAATTCGCATACTATCTTTTCGCTAACCGACATCGAGTCGTTGTAAATTCTGAACTTATGACTTCGGTTTGGTCACTGCCGTCAAGTATGGATGCGCGACGCATCGACACCGCAGCATGTAGAGTGCGGAAAAAAATGCAACTCAGTGAAGCATCAAGTGGATGGAGTTTGCGCCGAATTCGTCGAGTAGGATACGAATTACTATGGCGAGGCGAAATGCAGGAGCGTGCTCATGACGAGCCGGCTGTAGTAAAGCCGGTGGTAGCAGAGCCAGTTGTATCTGAGCCGGCTGTTATGCGGATGGAAAATGCGCATTTAATCTCCAGATCAAACAACCCATCGTCAAGCTCGTTGCTCAATGGTGTTCGTAATATCAGAGAAATTGCTTAGACTCGATTAATCGATTTGGGTTAGACCTCGGCGATCAACGCCTAGCCGTTCAGACTGAACGGCCTTGCGCTGAATTGAGGTAGAAGGAGCTATTCGAAATAGATCGCCGTTACGCCCGCAAAGTTGATGTCGAATGCCTGCGTGCTTTGCCAGTGTGGTTTGTGCATCCATATGATGCGCTTCCCCGTGTACTGGAATTAATAGATCTGGCTTTATCCATTCATACAATGAAGCTAATTCATCTTCGGATGGATGCCCGGATGCGTGTATCGGCAATTGAGCGTTTTCTGGAGTAATGATGTTTACACCAAGTCCACGCAAGCGATTGTTCATTTGATCGATGTCGGTTTCGTTTCCGGGGATTGCTCGTGCACTGTAGATTACTGTGTCTCCGGGTTCTAGAGACATGTCCCGAAAGTTGCCCTGGCTTAGTCGGTTTAGAGCGGTACGTGATTCTCCCTGGCTGCCGGTAGCAACCAACAATACGGTGTTGCTCGGCAAGTAACCAAGGTGCTCAGCATCGACGAGTGTTTCCGGATGATCCCAGAGCGCGACACTGCGTGCAGCTGACACGGTATTGATTAACGAGCGTCCAAGTAACCCTAAGTGTCGATTGGTTGCCAATGCAATTCGCGCGATAGTCTCAAGCCTGGCGATATTGCTGCCAAAGCACGCAACGATCACCCGACCGGGTGCCTGGCTAATGTGTTGATAGAGCCCATCGTACAACACGCCTTCAGAGAGTGAATGTCCTGATCTGTCAGCGCAAGTGGAATCGCAGATCATGGCATCTATGTGTGAACGGCCAATTTCCTGATAGTGATTTTGACTGTAGTGGTGCCCAACTTGTGGTTTCGAATCGAGCTTCCAGTCAGCGGTGTGAAACGCACTACCTGCAGCAGTACGAATAACCAGGCCGCATGGGTCTGGTATGGAGTGTGTATGTGCAACCCATTCAACATCGAAAACGCCGATTTCGAAGCGATCGCGCGGTTCGACTATGCGAATGGGTACTTTATCAACCAGATTGTGTTCAATCAGCTTTCGGCGTAGCATCTCAGCGGTGAACGCAGTCGCATACACTGGGCAACCTAGTTTTGCCCATAAATGTGGTACAGCGCCAATGTGGTCCTCATGAGCGTGTGTTAGCAATAGGCCTTGTAATGTATCGGCCCGACCAGCAATAAAGCTTGGGTCCGCCATTTGCACATGAAATCCACTATTGTTAGTACCATCTCGATCACGAAAGGTGACACCGCAATCGACCATTAACCATTGGTCGTCATGGCCGTACAGATTCATGTTCATGCCAATTTCACCGCAACCGCCAAGCGGTAGAAACCAAAAGTCTTGTTTGTCAGGTGTCATAGAATGTTGCTTTGCAGGCGTTGATCAAACATCATCGGCAAAAAAAAGTTATAAGAATAGATGGAATTGAGTGAAATACTATGTACACGCTATTAATTGTCTTCTTTTTGGTATCAATTATTTTTTCCTTCCTGTGTTCTATCTGGGAAGCGGTACTGTTGAGTATTACGCCATCCTATGCGGCAATACAGCAGCAGGAGGGTGGTGAGCTTGGCAAAACAATACAACAATTCAAGGCAAACATTGATCGCCCCCTGGCTGCTATTTTGACACTAAATACGATTGCGCACACAGCTGGTGCCATAGGCGTTGGCGCCCAGGCCAGTAAAATTTGGGGGGCCTCTTTGATTTCCACAGCTGTTGTGCCTGTAGTAATGACTTTAGCGATCTTATTACTGTCGGAGATCATTCCCAAAACCATTGGAGCCAACTACTGGCGTGAGCTGGCACCGTTTACTGTTCGGGCGTTGAAGCTGGTCATGAAAATCCTGGCGCCGCTTGTGTATGTGAGTCAGCTCATTACCAAGGCGTTAAAAAAAGACAAGAATGCCAGTGTGTTGAGTCGAGCTGACTTTACGGCCATGGCGGAGCTGGGTAGTCGCCAGGGTGTTTTTGATGAAGGCGAATCGAACTTACTCAAAAGCTTTTTACGCTTTGATACTATTTTGGTTAAAGATGTTATGACACCGCGAACAGTGGTTGTGGCCGCAGATGAAACCACTACAGTCCGTGATTTTTATAAAGCGCATCCTAAATTGCGTTTTTCTCGAATACCGCTGTATCAGGAATCAGTCGATAAAATCAGCGGCTATTTGCTTAAAGATGACTTGCTGACTAATTTGGTGACACAGTGGGAGTCAGCCTCTAACGATTCGCATACTGACACGGCATTATCCAAACTGCGCCGCGACATCATCCTCGTTCAGCAGCATGAACCTATCACTAAGCTGTTTAACGACTTTACAGAAAAGCGCGAGCACATAGCGCTGGTTGTCGATGAGTTTGGTGGTATGGCTGGCATTGTGACCATGGAGGACGTGTTGGAGACTTTGCTGGGATTGGAAATTGTGGACGAGTCGGATAATACAGTAGATATGCAAGCAATGGCTCGTAAACAGTGGGCATCAAGAGCCAGCGCCATGGGTTTGAATGTGGAACCTGAGTGAGTCTCACAGGTCTATTGATGGTCAACAGCTCAATTATTTATTTCCATGAAACAATTCTTGCGTAAGATCATTGCCGGTACTGTCTTGCTGTTTGCTTTTGCTACAGCTTCGTTTGCCGATGTTGAACAGGTCGACAATAATGCGCTTCAAGCTTTAATTGACAAGGGTGTTCCGGTTGTCGATGTTCGTCGTATCGATGAGTGGCAAGCTACCGGGATTATTGATGGTGTTCACACATTAACCTTCTTTGATAAGGAAGGGCGCTACGATGCAGAACGCTGGTTGGAAGCGCTGGATAAAATTGCTCCAAAAGGAACGCCGGTTGTTCTGATCTGCGCCGCAGGCGTACGAAGTAAGAGTATTGCAGCATTACTGGACAAGCGATTAGGCTATAGCGGCGTACATAACCATACAAAAGGTATGAACGACTGGTTAAAAGCAGGTATGCCTGTAACTCAATACACGCCAGAGTCGGTGGTTAAGTCCAGTAACGAAGAGAAGGTTGATTAGCGCGGTTGGTTTAAATATAAAAAACCAAAAAGCCGATTATTGCAACCGGCTTTTCTGTATCTAAGCTCTCGAAATGTAAGCTATCAAAAACTTTGATTCTTCAAATTGCATCGATACAATTTTTCTATTTCATACCACTTTAGAAAAATGGTCGAAAGACTATTGCTATTTCAAGCTACGATGGTTTAGGAGCGAATGCTTTACACCAGCCTTCAGCTGCTACATGGCTGCCCGGGAACAGCGCACAGGGACCAGCTTCTGAATCTGCTGCACCCTGGTAAAGCGCACAGCCCATGCAATTTTGTCCATCGGTAGCGGTAACTGCCACATACTCCCAATTTTTCGCGGCATCAGATGCCTCGTCTACCATGGGTAGGTCTTCTGCGTATGCTAGCCGCGAACCAACCAGCGCAGTTACTGGGATGGCTACTGAGCCTGCGCCCATGAATGTCACAAATTGGCGGCGTTTCTTGTCGGTCATTTATTAGTCTCCGGTAGAGTACCCTAAAGGTAAAAAAGGGTACGTGCATCATATACGACAGCACGCACGCGTTGGATGTTCCCTTCCAATTGTTAACTTATTGGTGAATGCTATGGTTATCGGCAGCAATTGTGCTGCCAATACCTATTAATTGATATCTTTGATTGCTTTCTCAATCAGCCAATTGTGAAAAAGTACAAAAATTGGCAAGGGTCGATTGAGTGTTAGTGTTGAGTTAGATCGCGTTTACGCTCTTCCTCTGCCAGTGCATTGATAGCATTACGCGCTATATTCACCGCTTTGCGCGTGGATTCTTCGCTCTTTAGCCGGGCCGTCTGTTCGCGTTTTGCGACATTTCTGATCTCCTGCTGGGCTACAGCTGCTTTGCGGGCTAATAGTGCCGCTGTTCTGGCCATTTTTCGCGAACGCTCAACTTCGCTTTTCAGCAATTTCAAATGTTTTCGCTCTTGCGCAAGCAAAGCATCAACCTCGGCCTGCTGTTGCTTTGCACGCTCCAGCATTGCTTTTTGTGCATTGATAACCGATTCGGCCGCCTGTCGAGCTTCGTCTTCGCAGGTAAGTAGCACGCTAGTCTGCTCTAAAGCCACTGTGTGTTGTTCGGCGTTAGTGTTAGCAGAGCTAATAGATGCATTACGAAACCCATCAAGTTTTGCGATTCTATTTTCTAAATCAGAAACCTGTGATTCAACCGATTCAGCGGTTAATTTAGCAGCAACAAGAGCTGCAGCCAGCGTTTTGGGTTCTGCCACCTCTTTGGGGCTTTGGTGGACGACAAGGACATCCTGTTCCGGAGCAAGTTGTTCAGTTTTATCTTCATCATGTGCCGCAACTTGCTCGGTAGTAGGTTCTGATTCCGTTGGCAGTTTTGCTACTCGTTTAATAGTACGTTCTTCGGAATCTGGCTCTTCAGCTATTTGCTCAGCTACTTGCGGTAGTTCAATTGTTTGTTCTGGCGCTTGCTCAATTTCATCAGTTGGGTGCGCGTACTCACCAGTCAGATCGTTACCAAATTCAAGATCAGTCTCATCAGCGCCTAGCTCGGCACTGTTGTCAATGACATCGGCTTCCTCGATGTCTTCCAGTTGGCTATCGTTAGCTCGTACTTTGTCGTTTTGCGACTCTTCTGCCTTCAGTAGAGCAGCATCCAGATCGAGCTCTTCGGCTGCAGATGCCTGGCTGGCCTCGCGCAGCTCTTCGTCATCTGGCAATTCAAGTTCGGTTTGTTGTGAACGTATTTCGGAAAACAGGTTTCCAGTATCAGACAAATCGAAACTCTCTTCATCTGAAGGGATAGATGCAATATCCAATTCTTCCTCTGCTAACTGACCATCTTCCGCCAGCAGCATTTCTTCAGCTTGTATTTCGTCATCTGCTTCAAGTTCGAAGTCGAGGTCTGTCTCCCGCTCGTCGGTTGGAGGCAGTTCACCAGCTACTAGCTGTTCATTCTTGGCAAGCAGTTCGTCATTGGCTTGCTGTATAGCATTGGCTGCCCGCTCATTAACTATTTGTTGTTCAATTTTTGCTTGATCTTCGCTATTTGCTGGCATTTCACCATTAGGTAATAACTCATCAAGTCGAAGAGTGTCGTCTGTCAGATCATCTAATCGCAACGTGTCGTCACCTACATCATCCAGACGTAGCGTTTGATCTTCTCGCTGGCTTGCCGCCGTTTGCGAAGCGTTTTTGATGGTCTTTTCGAGCGGTCTTTCAGCGATGCCAATTTTATCGTTCGCGGCGGTGGAGCCGCTAAGTCCTTTATTGAGTTTTTGGGTGCTGTCGGTTTTTCCGTGCAACGGCACGACGGATTCTATATCCGTTGTATCAAGTTTATTGGTAGCAGCCTGATCAACGTTCTGGTCAAGTTGTTCGTTAACATTTGCGGGTTTGGCCAATTGAATATCAGTTTGGATATCACCGGCTTCATTGATAGTTTCAGCGATACTTTTTTCACCGGTGTTTTTGGCAAACATTGTGTGCAGCGGGTCGGGACCTTCCATGGCAGCAACGGGTGCTGGGTCTAACATAATGTTGGATTCGGCATTTATGGGTATTGGTGATAAACCAGCCTCATTGCGGGTCAACATATGCTCTACGCTTTCGCGTCGTCGTCTGAATACTCTGCGTAAGGCTTTGTACGGTGTGAGCAGCAGGGAAAATATAAGCAAGGCAAGCAAGCAAAAGCCCGAAATAAAAAACGATTGAGTCAACAGATCTATACTGTTGAACGGCTTTCGCCAAAATTGGCTTAATGGCGACAATGCGACAGCTGTGCCTGCGATTGTGCCCAACCACCACCGACGTCGGTGCTGTCGCGAGATACTGGTACGGCTACTTCGAAAACCCGTGATCAATACATAAGCGAGTAGCCCAAGGCCTAGCATGATCAAATGAACTTGCGGCGTTGTCATATATACACTTCCTTGGAGATTACCGTTCCATACTTCGTCAGCAATTGTAATCCAGAGCAGACGTGCGCACTGGAAGAATGCGCAAAAATCAGGTGAGATAATATTATATTGTGGCAAAGTCACCAAAATTGTGACTTTTAACGCATTGTGTACAGATTAGAAGCGGCGCAGAGCGATGCAGTCGCTGTTTCAGACTATTTCTGGGTAGGTGTCGAAAAATCGACGTTGTGGGGGAGGTTTTTGGTTTAAACCGGAGCAGCTGCCAAATTGCCAACAAGCACATCATAGCGCTGCTGATAGAAGCGGATGAGCGCCATGTGTTTCTTTACAGCCTCAGCGCTGCTGTTGGCCTTTACTGCTGGCAATGCTTTGAGTAAATCGTGCAGTGTTCTACGTACATTTATCAAACTATTGTTCATAAATTCAACTCAAACTGGGCCGACGATCGGCTCTTGAACAGTATATATAGAGCCTATCGGGCCGATTTCCAGCACCGTTGACAAAATTGTTGGTTTTGTCAGGTAATTTTTCGATCTGAGTAGTGTATCGGGTATCCGCAGCGTTGTGATGTCCAGCCATTGATGAATATGCAAAAGTAACCGACTGGTAAGGCTGAATTTGTACTGAATTCGGCCGATACGCAAGACAGAGAGTGTGTCTCGACATCCGAATAACCGAGTATATCTGTCATGCGTCTTACATTGCCGCTTTCCGTCAAATTCTTACCTTTACTGCTTTTAGGTGTTTTACTGCCGCAGCTGGTATTTGCACAAACCGTGCGAACGGATGAATACATTTACATCGGAGTAGAAGCCGAAGATCACACGCGAAAAAATGAACGCTGGGTGACAACGACACCAACGACACCAGCCGTTGAAAACGACCCAGACGGTAACCACTCTGATCAGGCCAGCGGGTCAACATACTTGGAATTGTTACCTGACGTGCGCGTTACCCATGAAGATACCTTTGGCCCTCCAACAGCTTATTGGGGGCGCGGCGGGCAGGGTCCGGATGCGGACTACGAAGTCAATTTTCCAGAACCTGGTCGTTACTACGTGCATGTGCGCGCATACTCAACCGGTACAGAAGACAACGGCTTGCATGTTGGTATTGATGGCACCTGGCCAGATTCTGGACAGCGTATGCAGTTTTGTTCTGCGAGCCGACGAGCCTGGTGGTGGGGTAGTGCACAGCGCGACGCAGGTGGCAATGGCAGTTGTGGTGTTGAAAAAACCATTTGGCTGGATGTGGATTCTGCCGGCATTCACAAGGTGAGTATTAGCGCTCGTGAAGACGGTTTCGAAATAGATCGATTTGCTTTAATCAAAGATTTATCTGAAAACACTCGAATATGTTCACCACAAAACATATCTGATGTTAGTTGTCGAAACGGTAGTATCGAGAATGCAGATGGTTTTGTTGATTTGCGTGTGCGGTTGTTTGCGGAGGCCGTAGGTGCCGACCCTGATGTTGAACCACCCAATCCCGTTGAAGTTAACGAAGGCAGCAACATCACACTGACGGCAAAAATTGAAAATCTCGATGGCTTTGACACCGCCACAGATATAGTTTTGACTTTGTCACCGGTAGTTGGTGACTGGCAAATCATGGCTATGGATAACAGGTGCATTCAAGAGGGTGATGTTTTTAAGTGCAATTTGAATCAGTTGCACCCTACCGCGCCAGATGAGAATGAACCATTTGTATTCACCATGCGCGCAACCAATGACGGTAATTTACGAATTGATGCATCAGTTTTTGGTGCTGAGGCAGACGATACGCCTGGCAACGACGTTGCGGCTACCATTGTAAAGGTGATACCGGGCGAGCCTAGTGATCTTAAGCTGGTGATGAATACCGACAAATCCAGTTATGAAACGGGCGAGTCGGTGGAGCTTAATGCGGTAATAACTAACGTAAGCCAGATTACTGCAAATAATGTCAATTTTAATTTGTCGGTGCCTGCCGGTCTTGAAATAGAGGCTGCATCGCTACCTGCTGCATGTTCATCAGGCACACAAATCGTGTGCTCTTTTGACTCTATCAACCCTGCTGGAAACGCCACAATCAATATGGAACTGCTGGTTTTAGCTGCTGGTGCTCACACGCTAAATGGGCAAGTACAGGCAAGTAACGATGAGAACGAAACTAATAACACCGAATCGGTTTCGGTAACGTCGACACAGCCCGAGGTGGAAACAACAACAGAAGGCAGCGTTGATTCTGGCGAGGCTACAGATGGCGGCAGTGACGGCAATACTGGTCCAGCCGCAACAGACGGCGGTGATGCCACAACTGGCGGTGTGGATACCTCAGCTGGGTCTACTAATGGGGAAACCACTGCTACTTCAGGCGATACCACTGGAGACGGCACCACAGCTGGTGCGAGTGACGGAACCACCGGCGGTGTGACTGATGGAGCTACTGACGGGGTAACTGGCAGTGCGACTGATGGAACTGCTGGTAGTGTGACGGACGGCATGACAGATAGCACAACGGACGGCACATCAGAGGGCATGTCAGAGGGCATGACGGACGGAGCGACCGATACAACAACTGTCGCAACGACGTCAGGCAATCAGACGCTTGAGGATGATGACGCAGGTGCGATCAATCATTGGTTACTGTTGTTGTTAGCGATACTTTTTTCAACCCGCTTTTATGGGAGGCATAAGCGAAAGGGCGTCACCCTGCGTTAATACCGTGGTCGCATATTCCGTACGGGCAACCATTGCATCGTTCAATATAACCATCAATGGTTGCTCTGCAGGCACATGAAGTTTGTCGAGCACATCCTGCACCGAGGTTTCCTGATCTAATTCCAATACATGTCGACTACCGGGCTGATCTGGTGGTGCGTATTGCACCATTGCACCACCCAGCTTGACATGTACCCCGCTAACTTGCTTCATCCGTTTGCGGCAATTGGCTTTTGGTTGTCTGACAATCCCAGTCGGTCCAGAGTGGTTTGCAATGGTATGCCTTCTTGAGTCCACCCACGCAGTGCATAATACTCAGGCAGCATAGTACCCAATTCTGCTACACGGCCTTTTGCAATACCTCCAGGTGCTGGTGTTTCGAGCAATCGTGGAGGCAGAGTATCGTCGGCCATGGTTAGCCCAGAGCGAAGATTAAATAATTTTTCAAGGTTCCAGATGCGTTCGCCAACTTCGAGTAGGCGCTCGCTGGACCAATGACTTCCACAGGCAACACTGATTTGCTGTTGGAATTCTTCGGTGTCCCATGCGGCCGTCGTAAACAGGCATAAACCGGTGGAATCGATCATCGCCGTTTTATCCTGTGTGGTTTTGCATGGCCAGGCCTTGCCATTGCCGGATTGGTCGGCCATGTCTTCGGTGAAACAATCGTGGCGCAAGTGGCATGCTCCGCGATTACTCGTTGCGTACCCTAAACCCATTCCTTGTAAGGCGCGTGAGTCATAACCAGCAAACTCCTGACCTTTAACCGACATGGACAGTTCCGGGCGACCAAAATGCTCGCACATCCGTTTAGAACCCATACCAAGAATTTGCCCAAAACCTTCATATTTCCCGGTTTTCTCCGCCATGATGGTTAGCGCTTCAGCATTACCAAAGTTCAGGGCAACACCGTCGGTGTCGGCTTCGGTTATTACGCCAAGTTCAAACAGTTCCATGGCGGCGGCCAGCGTTACGCCAAATGAAATGGGGTCCATGCCGTGTTCATTCATCATGTAGCCGGCGAATGTCAGTGCGTCAATATCGTCTACGCCGATTACCGGACCAAATGCGAAAGCAGTTTCATACTCGAGTCCACCTGAGGCATGCCAATACTGTTGGCGATCTTTGATAGAAAAATGATTTTTATCAATGTGCGCAATGCGGCCGCAACCAATGGTGCATCCAAAGCAGGCCTTGTTTGTGATCAGGTTTGTGTGATTGTTTTCGTTCGGTGTGGTCATCGCCTCCGGATTGATGTTGTCAGCACCAGGGAAGGTGACATCTTGAAAGTTTCTGGTTGGCAGGCCTCCGAACGAGTTCATGGTGTCGATCATTGCGTTGGTGCCGTAATTGGTTAGATCTTTTGCACCTGCGCTGTCTTCGAGTAGTTTGTGGGTGTGCTTAACGACTTTCTTGAACGCTTCCGCATCTGCAACAGGTACACCGACGGTGCCACGTGCGGCAACCGCTTTGATGTTTTTTGAACCCATAACAGCGCCCACGCCTGAACGGCCAGCTGCGCGATGAAGGTCGTTTACTACACAGGCATAGCGAACCCCTTGTTCGCCTGCCACACCGATAGAAGCGACTTTTATTTGAGGGTCGTTATGTTTTTCTTTAATCGCCTCTTCGGTATGCCAAACTGTGGTGCCCCAATACTCTCCCGCATCATGAATTTCGACCTGATCATCCTGAATAAGCAAGTACACGGGGGAGTCGGCTTTGCCTTCTAAAATGAGTAGGTCGTAACCGGCAAACTTGAGTTCAGCGCCAAACTTGCCGCCAGAATTTGAAGCAGCGATAGCATTGGTAAGTGGGCCTTTTGTCACGACGGCGAACCGACCGCTGGTAGAACAAGCCGTACCCGTCAGAGGCCCGGTTGCAAAAATTAGAGCATTTTTTTCAGACATGGGATCAACTGCGGGATCCATGCATTCCATTAAATATTTGGTACCAAGGCCACGGCCGCCAAGATAATCGTTAGCCCACTCCATGTTTAACGGCTCGACCTTAACAGTGCGAGATGTCAGGTCTACCCTGAGAACGCGTTTATGCCAAGTCATGGTGCCACTCCATAGGTTATTGCATCGGTCGGGCAGGCCTCAGCGCATTTTGGGTCGCCATCGCACAGGTCGCACTTGGTGACTTTACCGGACCGCGTATTAAAATTGATGGTGCCGTACGGGCAAGCCATTGTGCAGACTTTGCAACCTACGCATAAACTCTCATCGACCACCTTTGTGCCGAGTTCGCTATTAACCGTGATGGCTTCGGTTGGGCATACATGCATACACCAGGCTTCTTCGCATTGTGTACATGTGTATGGCACGGAACGTTTACCGTGCTCGAACTCGAATACTTTTATGCGTGAAAAAGCTGGAGAGAAAAGGCCTTCGTGTTCTAGTGAGCAAGCCATTTCACATTGCAGGCAGCTGGTGCATTTGTCCGCATCCAGTATTAGAGATTTGACCGTCACGATTGGCACCCTTTTGTCGTTTATTGGCAGTGTTGTAAAGAGTAACACTAATTTTTTTGACGCTAAACTGACTAAAGGCACTTTTTCATCGAAAATAGCTAAATCCAGATTTGAACCGGGTGATTCGTACTGAACAATTAGTGCTCAAAGTAATCCTGACGGGCTACAGTGGCTGTCTGGAGATGAGGATTTTTAAACCTAGGGTGCGGCTGAGTTTTTACGAACGTTGGCGTTGCTGACCCTAATTGGATAGAGCCGCAATCGAATGGCATCTTCGACACCGCTGTAGTACTGAGGCAAAACTCGAATTTTTTGAAAATTTGCAGCGGCATAAAATCGTTGAGCGTCGCTGTTTGTCGCTCGAACTTCCAGTGACATGTCAGTGAGCGCGGCTGTTTGCGCGGCCAGCACTTGCCATTCCAGCAATTGTCGACCAACTCCTTGATTTCGGCATTTTTTTTCTACGGCAAGCAAAACCAGATGGGCACGAGATTCTCCAATACTGGCAATGGAAAATCCGGCGAACTGGCCATCGATCTCAGCGATATAGGCGTTGGTGCTGGCCAGTCTAATGAATCGGCCGAGTCGGTTAGTAGTCCATGACCATGGCAGGCCATACTCTACTTCTCGGCGCGATAGCGACGCCATCAGAGCTATGTCGCGGCGTCTTGCCAGACGTATGGTGAGTTTTTGTGTCAGCGAAGTAACCCTTTGGCCGCAATACCAATGACATCGTCCCAAATTGACCCGTCTTTGTCGCTGTCGAGCAGCATGCTGATCAGCCCGCCAGAATTTGCCCGGTTTACCTGCGCTGGTGAATTCCCGCCAATGACCTTTTTACTGATAGCGCCCATCAGTAGGGATGCGACGATCGGTAACATCTTTTTCAAAACAGCGCTGCTGATGCCAGACTGTTTGGATACTTGACTGGCAACATCTCGACTCACCTGTTTATTGCCAAACAAGTGACCAAGAATGCCATTACCATCGTTGGTGGTTTCCGGTCGGCTCAATGCGTTGGGTTGCTCCATATATTTCGCATGTTTGCCTGAGCGCAAAGCGTCGAGTAAATCGTCCATGCCTTGTTCCCCGGTGGTGTTGTTTTGCATACCGCGAGAGAGCGCAGGGATAAGACCTTCTACCGCTGATCGGGTTTCATTTTCGCTGAGGCCAAAATTTCGCGAAATTTCGTCTAACGCCGGTTTGTTCTCGTTAGATAGAAGCAGGTCAAGAATGTTCATTGGGTACGTCCTAAAAAATGTAACGGTTATCCTATCACTTCCAATCCATTGCACGTAGTGCGCTAGAAAGTGACGCGTTTTCGTCAATAGCGTTGTTCAACAACGAGAAACCTGCGTGTGCCAGGCAGCTTGATTGCATTGATTATGCAGGCGATTGGTCGTCAAGAATAAAGGCTTCCCAGTCTTCCAGGACTTCGCGAAAATGTTTTAGTCCGGTTTTGTACGTTTTTTCTTCAGGCATTGTTTTGATGGCTGATGTACCCGACTTAGCGTCTGACGAGGCAGTTTTTGACGTATCAGTTTGGCTGTCTGCAGGTTTTTCAGCAGATTCGTCTGTCCCATCGTCGTCGTAGACAAACTCTATCGTGACACCTTCGGCTGTCATGACGACTGAATGGGCGTTGCCAATGAATTCGCGCGACTCGGCCGATTCATCCTCTATTGCGGTGATGTCGTCCATCAGGTCGTGGCAGATGTGATCGCTGCCTTGAACATCTTCCTCCAGGAACGCCATGAGCAGCTTTTCGCTACTCGGACCACGTGCCCTTGGAGCACCGTTTGCATCAAAAAACAGATTTAAATTTCTAGCCATGAGTTGGAACGAAGCGATCTGTTGCTTGGGACGTGACCCTATCGTACTTAAACGGCTGAAAAATGCCAACAACTCTTCATAAATTCTACATAGTTGGGTTCGGGGCAGTAGTGCCAACTGAGCCCGAAAATGGCGTCCCATCAACGTTTCGTTTCTATGGCGCGCAAAAATGGCCAAATTGGCGCTATATCGCAAACTCAATATCTGTCGGTTTGTGTGTAGTTTGTTGGTACCGCACGCGATACACTGACGGGTTAGCAGAACCGGCATTCAGGCACCGGTTCGATGCCAAATTTGCCAATGCCGCACGACCAGGCTGGAGCCGTCTTGCCTTTCGGTAGTGTTGAATCTATGTAACAAGCCTGTTCGGAGCCATACTAATGAGCGATTTGATCGCAGATCATGTTGACATGACCTTCACCATGCCTTCAGGGGAGCAAGTGCATGCGCTGAAGGATGTCAGTTTTACATTGAAAGAAGGTGAGTTGCTTTCTGTGCTTGGACCTTCAGGTTGCGGCAAAACCACTCTGTTAAACCTGATCGCCGGGTTTCTTCGCCCCACAGGCGGAAGAATTGAATTAAACGGCGCAGAAATCGATGGACCGGGTGTTGAGCGCGGTATGGTCTTTCAGCAAGGCGCGCTGTTTGAGTGGCTGACCGTATCTGAAAACGTTGACTTCGGTTTGCGTATGAAGAAATCCCCAAAAGCTATTAACCGACAAAAAGTTGAGGAGTGGCTCGAAATAGTTGGTTTGCAGGGCTTTGGCGATACACCAACTTATCAGTTGTCCGGAGGCATGCAGCAACGCGTCGCCCTGGCACGATGCCTGATCAACGACCCCGACGTTATCTTGATGGATGAGCCATTGGGTGCTTTGGATGCGCTAACCCGTGAAAAGATGCAATCGCTGGTGCTAAAAATCTGGAAAGAAACAGGCAAGACCATCATGATTATCACCCACTCGGTTGAAGAGGCCCTGTTGCTGGGCGAGCGATTGTTTGTCATGGCGCCCAGACCAGGCCGCTTGCACAAAGAATACAATCTGCCATTCGCCGAAATGGGCTTGAAGCAGGACTTGCGGGACGTAAAGCATGATGCTCAATTTGGTGAGGTGCGCGAGGAAATTCTCAGCATGATCTGGAATATGGAAGAAGAGATCATGGGGAAGTCTGCATGAGCGAGATTTTTCACAGCCCGCGCGGAATGTTTATTGCCGCATTATTTATCATCCTGATTTGCGTTTTAATCTGGGCAACCTGGTACGGCCGCCGATTGGCGAGAACAGAAGTAACTGATCTGGTATTTGGGAATCCAATGAAAGCCCTTGGTGGCTACCATTGGGTTATATCGGGGGTCTCTACTGTTTTACTGCTGTGGCTTTATTTTTCTTGGGATGCAGCGCGAGCATTTTTTCCAAATGCAGCTAACGAGTTGTGTCAGGTCGCTAAAGTTGAGAGTGCTGTTATACCGATGCGCACAGCGTTTCCTTTCGAAGAACGTCTGTTGCGAGGAACTAATCTGCTTAATCGGGATAATACACAGCTCGATATATTACGCGCACGGGCAAAAGGTAATGCCTTTGACGAAACGCAACAAGCACAATTAGGGGCGCTCGTCGATCGACTGGCATCACTGCAAACCAGCCTGGCCTCTCCAGATAGTTTATCGCCTGAAACTACGGCGAAATTAGATGATATTGCCAGTCGCATAGATGCCGCAACGGAAAAGCTCAATCTGGGTGAACTCAGTGATGCGCAATTAACTGCAATTGCGAATGCAAGAGAGAATCAGCCGGGTTGGGGTCAGGGAAAAACTGAGGTTCCAGGCGATCCGGTAACAGAGCGTGGTGCTTTATTCGATGCAATTGCTCCAGAGTTAACTGAAATTGCCAAAGAGTATATCGATGTGCGTAATAACAGCCCAGCGTTTCTGGACAATGTAGCTGCACTTGAAACCGACATCGCAGCGCTGGGCAAATCAGTACCCGCTGTCGATGATTTTCGCAAGCAACTAAACAAGATGCTCAAACGGATAGACGATGGAGCGGTGTTTCCACCGGGAGCGCTGGATAAAGTAGAGCAATCGCTTGCAAATTTGCATGAGGTGCAAATTGAAAAAAAGGGTAGCTTGAACTGGATTGATGCTTTTGCTATGCCAGGCGGTAAAATTCTGTCGGGTAATACGGCCTGTAGTGAGCAGGGCTCAGGGCGGTGGTTACCGAAGCCGTCAGACACGGTTGCCACATTCGCACGATTAGCCAATCCGAGCATTGGTTTCAAAAACATTCCGTTGTTATCTATCAAACAGAAACCGTTAGCGGAAATGGCCGGTTTTTTAATTCCGGATTGGATTGCCGATTTAGTACCTGGTGAGTACCCTCGCCATCAAGCCGATGGCACGATCGGTGAGAATTTAAAAAGTAAAGTATTGAATATAGCTACCGGAAATTTCCCATCCATTTCGGTGCCAGTACCAACAGGACACATTTGGGATTCAATTATGCGCGTGGTGGCGGGACTGTTTTTCGGCATTGTCCTGGGTGTGCCTCTGGGTTTGTTAATGGGCCTGTCTCGGTTAGCCAAAGGCTTTTTTGATCCGCTGATCGAACTGTACAGGCCGGTTCCTCCACTGGCGTGGGCACCGCTGATACTAACCATATTCGGCATTCAGGATGACGGTAAAATCTTTCTGTTGTTCATGGTGGCTTTTGCAATCATGGTCATATCTGCCAGAACCGGTGCCACAGGTACGCAGCTATCGAAAATACATGCATCGCATTCTTTGGGAGCATCACGCTGGCAAATACTGCGGAATGTAATTTTGCCCAATTCCTTACCTGAAATATTGACAGGTATCAGAATATCCATTGGTGTTTGTTGGGGCACACTGGTTGCTGCTGAAATGTTGGCAGGGACCACCGGCATTGGTTTTGTGGAGAACGTTGCTCGAAAGCAATCAGACTACGAAATCATCTGGATTACGATCATCATCCTAGGACTGCTCGGATTGATATTCGATCTGATTATGCGATGGGTAATTGATAAAACGATTCCTTGGCGTGGTAAAGGTTAGTGGCATTGTTGGTTGTTCAGCAACGCAGTCCGGCTTCCAGTATGCCTCAATGAATAATCGGTATACTGGCGGCCATGAATATACACACAATGCAATGCCGTGCGCCTGCTACTGATTGAAGATGATGCGGAGCTGGTCGGGTACATGCGTACTGATCTAGCTAAAGCCGGGTTTGCTGTTGACGTTGCGGAAAACGGCATTGACGGCGAGTTTCTGGGCGACTCTGAGCCATACGATGCGGTGGTACTTGATCTTGGATTGCCGCAAAAACCGGGATTGGAAATACTGCAGGCGTGGCGTAAACGCGGCAATCGCGTACCGGTGATAGTGTTAACGGCACGCGATGCCTGGTACGAGCGCGTCGATGGGTTTAAGGCGGGTGCCGACGATTACCTCGGTAAACCGTTTCATATCGAAGAGCTCATAGCGCGTATTCGTGCGCTAATCTATCGTCGACATGGCAGTCCAACCAACAGCGTTGAAACCAAATCATTGAAACTGGATGAAGA
>CALIMV010000367.1 GCA_938045275.1 uncultured Granulosicoccaceae bacterium | reverse complement strand
AACAACAAGTAGACAGCAAAGTGACGTGTCGTATCACATCATTATGCAGATATTTATCTGCATTCTCCAAAGACTACCTGAGCAGCCATAAAATAACACAACCTCATCAATAGCTTACAACACAAATAGCAAATCAAATATGATGTGAGTAAAACTGCACTTTGCCACCTATCTCCCAATCACAAATTCGTCCTATGTACATACCATTTACGCTGGCAATAAATTCATTATCGAAACTTGCTTGTTAACTGTTATTATTTACAGTACCATAAGCTATCGATGACTAATACTGAGCACAAGGATGCTGCCCATGTCAAAGCCACTCAAACTGCTAGATCAAGTTAAACAAGCCATTAGAGTTCGTCACTACAGCTATAGGACCGAGCAATCCTATGTTATGTGGGTAAAGCAATACATCCGCTTTCATAATATTCAGCATCCCCAAAATTTGGATGAGTCAGATGTTTCAAAATTTTTGACTCATTTAGCCATTAATAGGCGAGTTGCACCAAGCACTCAAAACCAGGCATTAAACGCATTAGTGTTTCTTTATCGATATGTCTTGGAATCTCCTCTGCAGGAAATCAAACAAGTTAAAAGGGCATCAGGTAAACAAAAATTACCAGTTGTTCTTAACCAAAACGAAATCCGTACTCTGTTGAAACATTTACCACATCCGCACTGGTTACTAGCGGCTCTTATGTACGGGTCCGGTCTTAGACTTATGGAAGTATTGCGTTTGCGGGTAAAAGATTTTGATTTTCAATATCGCGCCATCCGAGTTATGCAGGGTAAAGGACGGAAAGATCGTGTTGTTACGTTGCCAGATAATTTAATAAGCCACATTAAGCAACAAATTGAATACTCACGGATGCTCCACAACAAAGATATTGAGGACGGGTTTGGAAAAACCATTCTGCCCTACGCGCTCGATAGAAAATACCCAAATGCTGCCTCATCAATAGAATGGCAATTCGTGTTTCCGGCCAAAAACCGCAGCAAACATCCACAAAGTAATCAAGTAAGCCGATATCATATTCACGAACAGACTCTTCAGCGCGCAATTAAAAATGCTTTGCGTAAGGCCGGTATAAATAAGACGGCAAGCAGCCATAGCCTACGTCACTCATTCGCCACTCATCTACTTGAAAGAGGTGCCGATATTCGTACAGTGCAGGAGCAATTAGGGCATTCCGATGTACGTACCACACAAATCTATACCCATGTACTTCAGCGGGGCGCAGGGGGAGTCATAAGCCCACTAAACGATATTCTAGCCGACACAAATATGCGTCCCATAGATTAATACTGTCTCGCTCAAACCGTCTTTATCCAAAACATATCCAATTCGAGGTAAATGTCCATCAGCAACAATTAAATCTAACAGCCTCAATCAGCGACGGTCGCGCTCAGTGCTTGTTCTGAGGCACTCAGGGTTACGCGCTGCGCATAGCCTTTCGCCTGCACGGAATAGTAAGAGCACACAACACAAGGCTCTGAGTAGGAAGTTCGACTCAAATATATTAGGCTTAATAGGCGAGCGCCGGGTAGCTACGTGGGATTCATCTGATATTCAAATCTGCTGACAAGCTAAGCAATCTTTAAACGCATATACCCACATCTATGTACTTTGCAAAATTCGCACAAGTAAACCATTCAGCAACTAACATCTCATACATTCATGCTAATCTAGTCAAACTAAATAAGATTTACGCATTACCCAACGACAAACAGCAACAATTACAATCAACAGTGGGTTCCTACCTCTTAAAACGCTTCTTGAACTACGCCATCCTATTGGTCGTAGCCACCAATCTGAGTTGGCTTTTGGCTGCTACTCAACTTAATCCGAGATCATTGTACGAGGTGTCTAATCCTCCTATCGATCCAGTTTCCATTGAGAATAATCTGCTATCTAGAAACTTAAGCGATAAAGTGCCGTTGAGTGAGCGTTGGGTGATTTGGTCCAGCTCTATCTTGCTGGATTGGAACTGGGGGCAATCGCCACGAGGTGGGAATGTCGGGGAAGAGATCGGGCGGCGTATCTGGGTTAGTGTCAGGTTAATTACCTTGGGTTCTTTACTCGGTGCCGGGTTGGGCGTATTGATTGGTACCTGGAGTGCCCGACGGCAATACGGCCTGTCGGATAGAACGTTTACGTTTCTTGCGTTGTTAGGCTTATCGATTCCATCGTTTGTTATTGCCAACCTTTTACAAGTTTTGGCTACTCAAATCAATGACGTTACTGGTACGCGATTTTTCGAGTTTGTCGGGGAAACAGGCTTGCACGGTGACTGGTTCGGTGCGCAACTGCTGGACCGCGTGCAGCACTTGTTGTTGCCCACAATTGCATTGACTATTTTAGGCGCTGCATTCTTTAGCAGAATACAGCGAAACATTATGCTTGATTCATTGAATTCAGGCTTTGTCCGAACAGCAAGGGCAAAAGGCCTTACGCGATCACAGGCCATAAACAGGCATGCTCTGCGAGTGTCGCTTATACCCACCAGTACCTATTTTGCTTTTAGCGTTGCCACTTTATTTGTCGGCGCAGCCTTTATGGAAATCATATTTTCTTTTCACGGCATGGGTGAATACGCAGTGCAAACCATTCAGGGGCACGATGTTCATGGGGCAGTAGCCACGGCTGCTTTCGGTGGTGTGTGTGTTTTGTCTGGTGCCCTGCTGGCAGATTTCATGGTAGCGTGGCTCGACCCTCGCGTTCGATCGGCAAGTGCTAATTCGGTTTAAAAGATAACAGTGGCTGAAGCAAGATTAAAACCCGAACATCTGTTGCTGAAGCGATTTTTGCGTAACAAAACAGCTGTAGTGGGTTTGATCATCATCGTTGCACTTATTGTTATAGCGATTATCGGACCCTGGTTATCGCCGTTTAGCTATGATGCCGTCGACAGGCAGGCGTACCTGCAGCCACCCAGCTTGCAACACCCTATGGGAACAACGCAATCCGGCCGCGACATGTGGGCACTGACGCTTCACGGTCTGCGCAAATCACTGGTTATCGGATTGGTTGTGGCTTTACTCTCTACCAGTATTGCCGCCATTGTCGGTGCTTTTGCAGCCTACTATGGCGGTTGGCTTGAGCGATTTTCGCTGTGGATAATCGATTTGCTACTGGTTATTCCTTCGTTCCTGTTAATTGCGTTAATTGCAGGAAATTCCTCTGGCGGTGCTTCGTCGTGGCTGCTTTTGGTGTTGTTACTGACGTTGTTCGGATGGATGTTGTCAGCCCGTGTTGTCAGAAGCCTTACGCAATCGGTAAAACAAAACGAATACATTGCGGCGGCTCGCTACATGGGGCTGTCGGGACCGAAAATAATTGTTCGCCATATACTGCCTAATATTGCCTCCTTACTTATTATTGACGCTACCTTGAACGTAAGCGGTGCGATACTCGCCGAAACAAGCCTTGCCTATTTCGGGTTTGGTGTGCAGCCACCTGATACTTCTCTGGGTACGCTTTTAGGCGATGGTGCCAGGCAGCTGAGTAGTTTTCCATGGTTGTTTGCAGGTCCTGCAACCATCATTGTCTTGCTGATTCTATCGGTCAATGCGGTTGGCGACGGATTACGCGATGCATTTGATCCCGGCTCTAAAGCCTCGGGTAAAGGATAAGCTACGCATAATGGCGACAACCCTTCTCGACGTGCAAAATCTCAATGTCCGTTATGCCAATGAGGCTGGCAGCCTGCATGCTGTTCGCGGTGTGAGTTTTTCATTGCATGCAGGCGAAGCACTGGCGCTGGTCGGTGAGTCTGGTTCGGGGAAATCCGCAACGGCAATGGCCATCATGGGTTTGCAACCTGATAGTGCCAGTATAGAGGGTTCTATTCGTTTGCACGGGGAGCAACTTGTCGGAGCGGATGATGACGCACTTTCACTGTTGCGTGGCAAGTCTATCGCCATGGTGTTTCAGGATCCGCTCTCGGCGATGACGCCAGTATACACAGTCGGCGAACAGCTAATTGAGTCTATTCAAGTGCATGAGAATGGCTCACTAAGTGATGCAAAAAACAGGGCTGTAGAGCTGCTTGATCTGGTCGGTATCCCTGAACCGCATCAGCGTATTAATGCTTACCCGCATGAGTTTTCCGGTGGCATGCGTCAGCGTGTGTTAATTGCCATGGCTATGGCCAACAATCCAGATGTCATTATTGCAGACGAACCTACAACCGCTCTGGATGTAACGATTCAAGCGCAGATACTGGATGTACTGCAAATAGCCTGTGAACAAACTAATGCAGCCTTGCTTTTAATAACCCATGATTTAGGTGTTGTAGCGCGTATTGCCGATAGAGCAATGGTGATGTATGCCGGTAAAATTGTCGAACAGGGTAGTGTCAATACTGTGTTTTATGATTCGTGTATGCCTTATACGATGGGTTTGCTCGGTTCATTGCCGCACGCTGGCAATGCCGGTACAAATAAACTCAGCGCAATAGAAGGCAACCCGCCTTCATTACTTACACCGCCAACAGGCTGCGCTTTTTCCACACGCTGCCCCCTGGTGGACTCAACGTGTTTGCAGCAAGAACCTTCTCTGATAAAGATAACTGAACCAGACCACTGGTCTGCCTGTGCTCATCATCAAATTATCAGGCGCGATTCACTCACACACGCTGACCTTTTTCAGCCTAAGCCTGCAACCGAGTCGACAGCAGCAAAAGCGTTACCTTTGAATCCGTCAGGTAGTAAGAATGAAAAGGTGCTGGAGATGTTGGCTGTTAAAAAACACTATCCATTGTTTAAAGGTAGTGTGTTCCGACGACGAGTGGGAACTGTTTACGCGGTTGACGGCATTGATTTAACTATTTATCAAGGAGAGACGCTTGGACTGGTTGGCGAGTCTGGCTGTGGTAAGAGCACTACAACGCTGTCGATACTCGACCTTGAGCCACCCACACACGGAACCATTGAATTATTCGGTAACGATGTCAGCACACTGGATTCGAAACAAAAGCGATTAGCATTGCGTCGCAAGTTACAGATAGTTTTCCAGGACCCCACGTCTTCATTAGACCCTCGCATGTCCGTGTTCGATCTTGTTGCCGAGCCATTGGGTATATTTGACTACAACCCGGAAGCTATTAGTGCCAGAGTCAATGAGTTGTTAATGCTCGTGGGGCTTGATGACAGTTATCTTGCACGATTTGCTCAACAATTATCCGGTGGTCAATCTCAGCGTGTCTGCATTGCACGCGCTCTGGCGTTGGAGCCACAGTTACTGATTCTCGACGAACCGGTGTCCGCTCTCGATGTGTCCATACGCGCTGGTATTGTCAATCTATTGCAGGAGCTAAAATTATCCCTGGGGCTTTCCTATCTGTTTGTGGCGCATGATCTGGCTCTGGTAAGGCACATTGCAGATCGTGTTGCTGTGATGTACCTGGGTAGAATTGTGGAAACAGGCAGTGTTGAAGCCGTGTATGAAAATCCGGCTCATCCCTATACACAGTGTCTGTTGTCAGCCATGCCCATTGCCGACCCTGAGGTAGAGCGAAACAGGGTTCGACAGATTCCACTGGGTGAATTGCCCAGCCCGGCCAGCCCACCTAAAGGCTGTCATTTTCATACCCGTTGTCCTAAAAAATCCAGATTATCTGCAGATCAACAACAATTGTGTGTTGAAGTATCGCCTGATTTGAATCCAGCTATGCCAATACAGAAAATGCAGGAACAAGACATGCCGGTGTATGATAACCACTCGGGTTCAGAAGCCAGCTATCAAAACACGAAAGAAAGCACCAGCGCTCATACTTCAGCCTGCCATTACAATTATTTGGTTTAACGTGCTTAATTTAGCGTGCATGTTTAAGCTGCACGTGGTGAATTTTATTTATGACTAATCGGAGGTTAAATTGAAACTTTTCGTCGCAAAGCTTTTAATTGTGGTTGCAGTTCTCGCCCTTGCATCGTGTGGAAAATCAGAAGATGCGTCCGAGTCTACCTCTGATACGTCCAACAACACTGTCACCGACACCTCCACTGAAACAGATAAAGATACAGACCAACCATCAACATCAGAAAGTGCAAACGCAGTTTCCGTGACGGCGCAGGATATTAATCCGCAACAGCGTGACTCACTTAAAGGCGGAAGCCTAACGCTCAGGGTGACCAACTTTGCAGAGAACTGGAACCCGATGCATGTCGATGGCAACAACCATGATTACTCTAAAATCAGAAGACCATTGTTGCCGGCGTTTTTCAATTTTGACGAAGCAGGTGTTCCAACGCCTAATCCAGATTACGTTGTGTCGGTAGAAGTGGTGAATGAGAAT
>CALIMV010000366.1 GCA_938045275.1 uncultured Granulosicoccaceae bacterium | reverse complement strand
ACCGCACGATCACTTGGAATTGACTACGCATCGTCTAGCCCTCATCTCGGAGTTTGCCTCTGTCTGACTAATAGTCACTATTTTTAGAGGTATTCATGAAACCCAATTCAATACAATCGTTGCTCGCTTGCGCATTGCCCCTAGTGCTTGCCGTTGGCTGCGGCGGAGATACTAGCTCCCCTATTAATAGCGTCGACGAACCCATTGTAGGGGCTGCAACACCCGGGTCTACCGATGCTGGTGCTGTAACAAACGGATCTACGGATGCCGGTACTGCAACACCCGAACCTATCGATACTGGTGCAACTCAAACGCGAACCGTGTCGGGTCGAGTGGCAGATGGTTACCTTCAAGGTGTTACTGTCTGCGTCGACGTCAATGAAAACGATGCATGTGATCCTGATGAGCCAAGCACGACAACGGTAGAGGGTGGCGTGTACGATCTGAGTATTCCTGCTGAAGCGGACGGAAAGCCGATTCTGGCTGACGTGCCACCAGAAGCCATCGATGAGGACACTGGTGTGGCAATCGGAAAAAGAATCGTTCTGGCAACATTGTCTGATCGAGCCAATTTCATCAGTCCCATCACCACACTGGTGGTAGAAGAGTTAAAAAGTAATCCGAATTTCACCATCGACGATGCTGAAGAGGCGGTACAGGAAGTACTGGGTATTAACGCATCTGATGATGCCGGACTGTTTGAAGATTATATTGCGGAACAAAAAGGTGCAGACACTGACCGTTCGAAGCGATTTAGGTATTTGCACCAAACGGCTCGCGTTGTTGCCACAATGCTGGATGATATCCAGGACCAGGTAGAGACCAGTGTTACGCAAAGCGGTGTTGACGTTGCAGGTGATGAGGAAACCCGTCTAGCTATACGGCAATTGGTCAGAAAAGAGGTCCGTGAATTACTGCCAGAAATTTCATTGGCCGTTGCTGAACAAATTGCTGAATCTGAAATTGAGGTTGAGAACGGCGATGCAGTGACACTGCTGGAACAGGTAGACCCAGATAAGCTTACAGAAAACCTGAAACCCGGCGACCTGGAGGCTGATTTATTAGATCGAATCGAGGCTATTCGAGATCAGGCTGATGTTCAACGAATTGCCATGGAAGTACTGATGAAACAGGGTATTTTCTGGCTGGACTACGAGTGTGACTACGCTGATTATCAGCAGCGTGACCTTGATAAAGAAGGCAGCGGTGATATCGGTGATCCTATTGAACCGATTGCTGTTGTGTTAAATGACGATGGGGCGCCTGTCCCTGTTGATCTGCCAGAAGACTGCACTGCTTACTATGGCAAAGTGCAGGTCACAGGTGACGACAATGCGTTTACCCAAGAGCAATACGAGTTTGATCCATCCACTGACACCTGGGTAGCTGTTGAAGAAGAGCAAGACGATGAAAAACCCTTTTCATTGCAACTGGTGGATGGCGAATGGAAACCAGTGACCGGCGAAGAACCCAGTGGACCAGTTTCCTTCACTGACGATGGCAGTGCTATTGTTAATACGGGTATAGGAGAGCTTAAAATCTTTGCCACTGAGAGGGTATTGGATAACACTCCCGTCATTCACCATGTGTACGAACGTGGTGCAGACGATAAATTTCTCTCTGCAGTTGATAAAAACGCCAACTTCCCTGAAAACTCATCAGCATACGAACTCCATATGAAGCAACGCGCTGATCACGTGGTTCTGTTTACCTGGTACTCCGATGACAGCGATTTTTCGTGTGAAGAGTTTGGGGGTAACTGTAATGTGATCGACACCCAATCGGACAATGGCTTTGAACCCGTGTTGAGCTTAGACGTACTACGAGACTACACGCAAAATGGAGTCTTGGTACCCGGTGTTATGCACGCTCATGAAATAGGCCAACCCATCGACCTCCTATTGAAGGCAGATTCAACCGATGCCGGTGGATTGCCTCAATCAGGCTCTGCAACCTGGGTGATACCTTCTCAAACTTATCAAGGGCCAGACCAGACATACCCTGCATCGGGCGATTGTAATCCAGGCGAAAATAAGCCCTACAATCCAGATGGAGTATATGTTGATACTAATGAACAACAGTATCCGCAAGAAGAATTGGAACCAGGGATGGAGTCAAGCGAATACCCTTGCGTGGAACCCGGCCAGCACCCACCAGTTGATTGTCCTGACAATGTAGCTTTGCTCGAAGAACAAATTCGTTTTGGTGAAACTGATCAGGCTCTCCCCGAGGAAATAAACAATGGTTGTGAATCACCAAGCTATACGGAAGTGGCTCAGATTGTCCAAAACGAAGTTGAGGGTGAACAATTTCCTGAGAACAAGTATGAATCTGTTCCGTTTGAACAGGAGCAGGAAAGCAGACGACTGGGTGTTAGTCGTTGGAAAATGATTGAAATAGATGGAGTCTCAATGTTACAGCTTGATTTACCTGTTTCGGTAAAACACAACATAGATCTGGAAGCAACTCATCTACTCCTGATAGAGCAGGCAGGATACATACGACGGGGTGCAAGGCTAGGTGGCGCTAGAAACGAATTTGAAATCACCTATTCCGAAGCTGCGTTTGACACGCTCCGGCCCATTATTGAAGCGCAAGTTAAATAATCTGGGCTATAGATAGTTAACGGTTGGTTCTGTTTACCTAGCCGGGTTGGTTCAACTCGGTTAGGTAAATAATTTCTGATCACCCCTTTTTCGGGAGTGAACCTGGATTTCGCCAGGCTCTCCTCTTTGTTATCGCACTACTTTAATTCCTCGCATTTCTACATCTTGGCTAATGCCTTTGGCTTTCGCACAGGCAGGGTGAACACCGCCAATGGTGACGTTGATCGTTCCGCCAACTGTGCAATCGATGGGTAACCACTTAAAGTGTTATCGACAAGAAATGCTGGCAGTTCATAGAACGCCGTTCCAATGCAGTGTGTTTCCCGAACAATCAGCACACAATGAAGAGCAGACCAGCAATAATTTGACCAGACGTAGTTTGTTTGCTTTATCCAAAGGGATTAGCTGCTTCGGGTTGCAACACGATGTTGCGAACATTCAAGTTTGGATTTAAAACACTTTACTTACACGAATACTGCATTTGCGGGATAGTGAAACGCGAAAATTCATGTTCCCCTGACAGTGGGGCAGGTGATTATACAACTTAGTTTGTTGTTTTTTACTTATAAAAATTATGGCGTTGTTCAATAACGCTTTGTCTTATACGGCTGATTCAATCGAACCTATTATATCGAGCGTATGTATATTTTTAGAAGGGGAAAATGACCGAGACTTTCCACGAAATATCCCTATCGCTCCAAACGAACTTGGTGTTACGGTCGATATTAGTTTTTACTTTGACTACTGCTCTGATTTCCGCTTTAAACAAACTGATTTGAGTACGCAATCATGTTGAAATCTTACTTCTATATAACCGCCATCGCATTGTTGTCTGCGCTTTCCGTCACACATGCGCAGAACAGCCCGAGCGAAATAAAATACAATGATGCTACGAAACTCAGCCGCATCGCCTATACAGCCCACTCTGCATTGTTCGACCCACATGGCCAACGTATCCAGCCATCGGTTGACGAACTTGAAAGCTGGATTGACCAACAGTTCCGAGCTGCAACCGCTTCACCAAATGTCGACACCCAGCGACGTCTTAAAGAAATGCTCAGTAATGCGCGCAAGCTCAATCTGCCCGACCCAGTAATGCAATCGATCGTCCTTGAAGCTTTGGCAATTGAAGAACGTCTGCCATCGTTCGTGCATATAACGCAGCTTAATCACACTATTCGGCGTGAGTGGTTTCGCAGTACCCTTGATCGCGAAACTTTTCGCCGAGGCTTCGATGCCGTTTATGCACTGCCTGCTGAATTACATTCCAAGCTCGTCGAGCTCGATCTCGTTGGAAAGAACGAACAAGCTCTGGGCGACATCCCAGGAGGCGAAGACTATGTAGCACTTTGTCGTGAAGAAGGCGTGCCAACCCCGCCAACCTGGGAAGCACCAAACGGCATGTCCCGCGGAGACTGGGACTTCGAGGGCGAGCTAGAAACGAATTTGCTCGACTTCGGTGACCCTACTGAAGTGTGGAGCTTCCGCTCCAACTCACCCAAGGGCGTTTGCATTGCACTACCACGTTTTAGTAGTAGTAGTAACGAGTTGATCGACGAAACCGGCATAATCTGTCTCGGAGCTGAAACCGGCAACGCTTGCTTTTACGATCTTGTTGATCTCGAAGCCGATAAAACTTATGGTATCGATGAGTTTCAAGCGGGTGCCGATCTCACGAGTGGTGGTGTTTGTTCCGACTGCCACGCAGGCGAGAACCCCTTCATTGTGCACCCGAACGAACCGTTGGATCTCGGTGCTGAAATCAGCTCTCCGATCTGGCATGTGCCTCTCGTAAAATCAGTTTGGCCGCAAAACCCGGGACCTTCAAATATCCTCGATTTAATTGACCTTCCCGCTGGACAGCGTGAGTGCAAAGAATGCCATGTTAGTAGTTTCGCTGGCCGTTTACCGGATGTTAATGCGCTGAATCTCGCAACATTTGCTACGTCGTTGAATCAGTCAGGGATAGCACTTTATTGTTCGATAGTCTTGAAACGTGCGCTGTCAGGCAGCCCGTATCCTAGTGATACTGATACTCATCAAGGACCGACAATGGGCGTAACACCCATGGGAGAACTCGACGAGGCATTCGATACTCACCGCAACGCTATGCTTGCGCTGTGTAAACAGGAAGTTCCGCCACCAGGACAGGTTCCGGTTCCAGACGATGATCGCGAGGTCATCTCACCGCCGTTGATCGGCCCGCTTTACGCTTGTGCCGAATCGGTTGAGGTGCGTGGAACTATTCATAATGCCGAAGTTGTACTCACGATTAACGGCGTCGATTTGTCACCGGTTATCGCCGACAGCTCGGAAAGTATCCAATTCGCGGTTTTGCCGCTGGTTAAAGGTGACCTCATTAGCGCAAGGCAGATGATAGATGGCCAATCGAAATCGTCACCAACCCTCGAAGTTATCAGCCACCTTGATGATTATCCCGATGGTCTACCTGCTCCAGAAATCGACCCGCATTTGGTTCATCAGTGCGGTCACTCGATCGCTATACGCCATGTTGAAGGCGCGATTGTTTCGGTCACTGTTAACGGAAGTGACGATAAGAAGTTCAGTAATGGCGGTGATTGGACCAACGTTCTGCCCTATAAAAGACCGTTTGATCTTGACGATACCTTCGTGGCTCAGCAATTCATGTGTGAAGATGCATCCGCATTATCCGATTCGGTGACCGCAGTTGCTCCCCCCAACCCAATGCCTATCCCAATGCTGGATCCTAATCCACCGCTTGTCGATCAACCCTACCTCGACATTAGCTCACTTGCTAACGGCGCACTTACTGTGGTCGAGGAAAATGGGACTGGACAGGTCGCCAGATTCTCTATAGCCACTAGCCGGCATCATGAGGTCAATGTCGAGAAAGGTCTGGGTCGGTTGGTGCAAGCAGGCGACCAATTTCAGATCATCAGCTCACTTTGTGGAGATGTTAAATTTGAACCTGAGCCAGCGCGCCCTTGCGAATCCCTTCCGGTCCCTCGTATCGAAACGCCTATTGTCGGCGAGATGAGTATCGTTGTCACCGACTACGTCCCCGGTGCACGCATCCTGGTCTGGGATGAAAGCGATGCAAAAATCGGCGATGGCTCAGGCACCGAAGTGGGCCTAACACGAACCCTTGTTCAGGACGATATCCTGACTGTTGCGCAAAGGCTAGGGAATTGTATGAGCGAAAAAGCTTATCAAGTCGCCGCTGTCTGCATTTCCGAAGAAGATTGCGATCTTGATTGAAATCTTTGTTGGGGTGCCCAAGCGCGCCCCAACAACCAGCAATCAGCTCTGTTGAATATACGTTAGATTTCGAGTAGTAATCGCAAAGCCAATTTCCAGCTTAGAGCTAAGTTTATGGATCCTTGTTACTTTAAAATATTCGGCTGATCAACTCCGATCCAAAGTGCAGTGTTCGCGCTGGAACATTCTATCCAGGTACTGCTTCAGATTAGGAAAGTCATCAATATAACCAAAGCGCCGAGCGGCATTCACAGTGAAACTTGCGACTATATCGGTAACGCTAAACTTGTCTCCTACCAAATAATCCTGATTGCCAAGAACGGCATCAAGTGCGTTCGCACCACGCTTAAACATACCAATGTTCTGATCAACGCAGGCTGGATTTCTCTGTTCTTGTGGGAGAATTGCAAGATTCAGAATGTTTGGCCATAACCATGCCTCCATCTCTGTCAACACAAAAAGCACCCATTGATCATGCAGATATCTGTCCCACGTGCCCGGCTTTGCGATTAAGTTTTTCTCTGGTACGCTGTCTGCTATAGCCGCGCATATTACGCCTGATTCGAACAAAGGCTTTCCGTTTATAACAGCAGCAGGCACCTTTCCCAATGGGTGAACTGTTCCGAGATCAGGGTGGCCAAAGACACTTGGGTCGTTGCCGATCGATTCATAAGCGATGCCGGCTTCCAACAGCGCCCAGCGTGGACGGGCGGAACGTGTAGGTTGGTATTCGTAGAGTGATATTTTATTCATTGTCATATTCCATTGTTGAAGGTTGCAGGATTAGATAAAGCCCGGTTTGTTCTGGTTTCAATCGATAGACGAACAGGGCGCACAAATATCGACAAGCAAAGTAAATAAATTGATAGCCCGGTTGAATTGGCTTGGGATTGCAACTTGAATTAGCCTGTGTCAATAGCTAGCGGACATTCAAGCCTTTGATTGGATGATGCACCGGTTTCTGAAACGGCGATCACCCGCCAATTGTGCGCAGCCATTGTATTAACTATCGCACCTCCAAACTCACCGCCTGCGCTCGGTACTAACGCTCTGTGCATTTGATCTGTTTCTCGATTTAGCTTGCAGGTAGGGTAGCGACTTGGCAGAGAATTATGAACGGTAAAAATTCGAATCGAAATATGCGACAGCGCATACTTATACTCACACTGAAATATGCGATAGTGCATAACATCAATAATGCGGAAATACAGTTTGATGGACTGGAATCTAATCAGGGTTTATCTTGCGGTTGCTGAACAGGGCTCCACGCTTGCCGCAGCAAAACATCTCGACATCACGCAATCTACTGTGAGCAGACGTTTGTCAGAGCTGGAAAAGCAATTGTCGGTGCAACTTTTTGATCGTCGCAAGACCGGACTGGTGCTAACCGATAAGGGTGTTGAGTTGTTATCGATAGCGCAGCAAATGGATACTTTGGCTTATTCCTTGGAGTCACGAGCTTCGCACTTTTCGAGTGCCGTAGCGGGCACTGTCAGAATCAGTGCCAGTGAGCCGGTTGCTGTTGATATTTTACCCGGTTGTTTGTCAGGCTTACTGGATGACAATCCAGAATTGCAGATAGAGATAATAGCTTCAAATGAAGCGTCTAACCTGCTGTCGCGCGAAGCTGATATTGCGATACGCATGTTTGAACCAACGCAGCAGGAACTTATTTCGACGCGCTTACCTGATGTAGCTCTCGGGTTCTTTGCTCATTCTGATTATCTTGATAAATTCGGGCGACCGAAAAGTCTTGATGACTTCGCACAACATCGAATTGTTGGATTTGATTTGAGCACAATGCTGATAGACTTTGCGCGGCAACTAGGCGTCAAGTACAAGCGTGAACGGTTTCAGGTAAGAAGCGATGCGATTATGGTTCAGAACGAATGTGTAAAAAATGGAGTGGGCATTGCGGTCATGCAACTTCGTCTGGCACAAGAAATTGATGGCTTAGAGCAAGTGCATATCGGAGTTGATCTACCTCCACTTCCGCTGTATCTGGTTGCACAACAAGAATTACGCGCATCAAGAAAATTGCGTCTGGTTTACGATGCGTTAAATTCTGCACTTACCCAGTTTTATGCATAACTTTATATTGACTCAAGCTTATTTGAGCGAGCCGCAGCACGCCAGCTAATCTGAAGTTACGACTATACCGACACTGTCAATCAGTCTTTCTTCGAAGTTCTGAAATTACGCACAATGGGGATCATTAACGCTAGCAACGCAGCAATAGCCAATACAAATGCGATAGGACTGTCGGTAAAGAAGGCGAGGAAATTGCCATCGGTGAGTATCAGGCCCTGACGTAATGTCAGCTCTAGCGTTGGTCCAAGAACCATACCGATAACCAGAGGTGCCATTGGAAAACCTTGCCGACGTAGTAAGAAGCCGATAAAGCCAGCACACCCCATAACGAGCAAGTCGAAAGGGTTGCCTCGCACAAAATAAATGCCCAGTGCGCACAAAATCACGATGGCGCTCATCATGAATCCTTCTCGGATACGCAGTACCGGTGCTGCAACACGGGCCAGTGCCATACCGAGCGGTAACAGCAATAAGTTGATGATAAAAAAGCCAGCAAAAATTGCAGCAATGAGCGTCGGGTTTTCCTGAACAAGGTTTGGTCCCGGTGTGATGCCATGCAATGTCAAGGTAGCAAGCATAACGGCAGTGATTGCATCCCCGGGGATACCCAAGGCCATTGTGGGTACAAGCGCACCGCCGGTAACGGCATTGTTAGCAGCTTCTGACGATACGATGCCGTCTGGTTCGCCATCACCAAAGCCTGCGCGATTTGGTGATGATCGTCGCCCTTCGGCATAAGAGATAAATGCGGCAGTTGCAGCACCGGTGCCAGGAAGCACACCGATAACATTGCCAATGAGTACAGATTTACCCAGGTTTCGCAAACGGCCTCGCCACATCGACCAGCGTGGCAATTCGATACCACTGAAAGTAACCAACTCCGACACGTTGCTGATTGGAGCACTGGCGCGAATAAAAACTTCTGACAATGCGAAAACACCAATAACCACAGCCAACAGATTGAATCCTGCAAACAACTGCCAATTGCCAAAGGTAAAACGCATTTCCCCCAGAATCGGGTCGCCGCCGACCGTTGATAAAAAGATACCGAGCATGCCGGCCATCAGTCCTTTTATTAAAGACCCGGTCGATACCGATACTATGCATGTCATGCCCAGCAGAATGAGTGCAAAAGTTTCAATTGGGCCGAACTCAAGCGCAAATGCTGCGAGTTGGGGCGCAGCGAAAATCAACACCACTGCAGAGACTAGCCCGCCACATACTGACGCAACCGTTGCCCATCCCAACGCCAAACCCGCCTGACCGCGTTTTGCCATAGGATAACCATCGAGACAGGTTGCCGCAGACTGTGGTGTTCCGGGAGTGTTTATAAGAATCGCAGCGATAGAACCGCCGTACACAGAACCAGCGTAAACAGCAAGCAATAACATCACTGCCGGTGCTTGAGACATTGTTAAGGTAAACGGTAAGACAATCGCAACAGCAACAGTTGATCCGATTCCGGGCATGGCACCGAGTACAATGCCAAGACTGGTTCCAAGCATCAGCACCAGGATTCCTTCAAGGCTTAGTAGAATCGAGATCGCTTCGGGTAAGGCCGATAACACAGGCAGCTCTTAAAAGTAGTGAGTAAAACGAGAGGTTGGTAGTGGCATGCCGAGCATATGATTAAACAATAAAACTAGAACACCCGGCACAGCAACAGCAAATAGCACAATTAATACACCGTTGCGAATACCAAACAAGGGTAGGCATATTAGAGCGAAAACCATTGACGGCAGAAAAAAGCCTTCTGAACCGATAAGGTTTACATAAACACACGTTACAGCAATGACAAGCAAGATGCGCCACCAGCTTGCAATGGGGTTTGTAACATTGCTATGGCGGACCGACTGAATAAGGCCAATGATATTTAATACAATCCACAACATTAGAATAATGCGCGGAAAAAACATCGGTGACTGAGCCGCTTCAGCATCGGTAAAGCCTTGTTTGAAAGTAGATAAGTAAAGTGCGATGGCTGTGATTAACAGCAGCAGTTGCACTATCACACTCTCTTGCTTCAGTTTTGTTATTGTTGGCGGCATGATAAGTCCGTTACCGCGGCACTCGAACTAACCGAGTGCCGAAGTTCGATTTGACACCTACAAACCTGCAGCCTCAATCAGGGCAGCATTAGCCTCGTATTGCTCGCGATAAAAAGCATCAAACTCAGCTGCTCCTCGATAATTCAAAACGGTACCCGAGTTTGCAGCAAATTCTTGGAACCCGTCGGATGCAATAGCGGCTTCGCAGGCGGCTTCAAGTTTTGCGGTAACATCTGCGTCTACGCCTGCAGGTGCAAATAAACCACCCCACAGATAAAGCTCGTTTAACGGTGGTTCAATACCAACTTCAGCGGCCGTGGGTACATCCGGAAAACTCTCTACACGTTCTTTGTTGAACACCATCAGTGGGCGAAAATCACCCCGCTTCATTAGCAATTCAGTATCGCCGAAAAATTGAATATTGCCGGCGGTCAATTCCTTAATGGCTGGGCCTGAACCCTGAAACGGCAGGTGCTTCATATCGTCGATTATGCCAAGCCCGGCAAAGGCTGAAACCATCGTCAAATGCGTAATTGCACCGGGGCCGGAAGAACCGAACACATATTCACCGGGCTTTTCCTTCACTGCACTGACAACATCATCCATGTTTTGAAACGGACTATCGTTGTTGACAAAGAGCATGGTAGGAGATGCTGCAACCGAGCAAATCGGTGTCCAGCTATCGATGCCATAGGGCACGTTTTTGATTTGTGGCTGAATGGTTGAGACCGTTACCGACATATAAGCCATTTGATAACCGTCAGGCCGTTGGCCTTGTAGTGCAGAGGCGGCAACGGTGCCAGAACCACCGGCCATATTCGACACAAAAACATCTCCACCGATTGCTTCAGCAAAATGAGGGGCGAGCCCGCGCAGCAACAAATCAGTGCCGCCACCGGCATTAAACGGCGCAATTAAATTGAGCGGACGCTCCGGAAAGTCCTGCGCTCCTGCTGAAGACACAGCGAGCAGGCAGCCTAATGAGACAGTAGCAATTTTCTTAAACACGTTTTATTCCTCCAGCGGATAATGCTGATTTGATCGAATGCTAATTGGTAACGTTGTCATTTGCTCAGAAGACTTTAAAAGCATATTGACAACGTTGTCAAGTAAATTGATATCGTTGTCAATTAGGTTTAATTGCATTATTTTGTGTTTATGGGAATCGCAAGCAACGACAAAATTAACCGGACAACGCTCAGAGATGTGGCGCAACTAGCAGGTGTGTCGGAAATTTCCGTGTCACGGGTGATGCGCAACGCACCAAACATTTCCGACGCTTTACGCCAGAAAGTCATTAGTGCTGCAAACACGCTAAGTTACACCCCGAATCGGGTTGCAGGCGCGCTACGTAATCAAAGCAGTAACCTTGTCGCGGTGGTACTGCCGTCGATGAGCAACGAGGTTTTCTCGGCGGTACTCGACGGCGCTGAAACGGTACTGGCTAAACATGGACTGAATGCGGTGCTCGGTCTCAGCAACTATAGCCGTGAGCGCGAGCTACAAGTGGTGCGTGAGCTATTGTCCTGGTCTCCTTCGGGCATCATTCTGACTGGCTTACACCACGATGCGTGTATTGAAGGCATGATCAGACAACAAGGTATTCCTATTGTGCAGATCATGGATATCGAGGGCAATCCATTGGACTCGGCCGTTGGTATTTCACATACCAAAGCCGCCGAAGCTGCAGCAGATCATTTGTATGACAGAGGCTTTCGCAAAATTGGTTATATTGGTGCATGGCGGGAGCAACCCGATCGTTCTCGTGCACGACGGTTATCATTTGCCTCACGACTGGATACGCTTGGCATACCACTGGTGGCGGCAAAGATAGCTGAAGAACGATCCTCGGCGCTGGTTGGGTCGGCGGCGACGGCCGACTTGTGTTCTGAACACCCGGAAATTGATGCTATTTTTTACGCCAATGACGACCTTGCGCTTGGTGGTCTTTTCCATGCAATGAGCGAAGGTTTGCGCATTCCTGAAGACATGGGCTTTTTGGGTTTTAACGGTATAGAAATAGGCAAAGCGACGCCCACACCACTGTCGAGCATTGAAACACCCAGGTACGAAATGGGTGTGCGTGCAGCCGAACTACTGCTTAACTCTGAGGGCAAAAACCTTGTTGTCGATTTGAATTTTAAAGTGTTTCAGGGTGGAACAACCTGACAGAACAAGCAGGTTCATTCTTTCCCGAGTACCGATGCCATAATCGGGCTGGGTTCTACCCAACAAACGGGAGCGGGCATGCTTTAAACGCGACTAAAGCATCAACAATTATCGCCCACGAATCCGTGGGTCAAGTGCGTCACGAAGCCCATCACCCAAATAATTCACACCCAGCACAGTCAAAGAAATCGCCAAGCCAGGCCACAATACTCTGGACGGGTATTGTTGCAAGTAGTCGGTAGCATCGAACAGTATACGTCCCCAGGTGGGAAAGTCGGGCGGAAAACCAAGCCCAAGAAACGACAATGCAGACTCTGTGATGATGGCGTTGGCAATGCCGAGTGTGGCCGACACCATAATTGGCGACATCACATTTGGAATTATGTGGCGCCGCATCAACCCTTTATTTGAGGTACCAATGGAACGTGCCGCCAAAATAAATTCACGTTCTTTCAAAGCCAGTACATCGCCTCGTACAATTCGTGCGGTTGGCATCCATGAGGTTAAACCAATTGCTAAAACGATTAATATGAATATGCCCGTTTCCGGGCCAAAGACATTACTTAAAGGCTGACGAAACAACATAACCATAACAAGTAACAACGGCAACAGGGGCAGCGAGAGAAACAAATCAGTCAGACGCATAAGAATGCCGTCCAACCGCTTGTAGAAGCCGGCAAGCACACCAATCAATGTTCCCAGCAATAACGCTAATAACATAGCGGCAAAGCCGACAGCCAATGAAACACGCCCACCGGCAATCATGCGAGCCAACATATCTCGACCCAGCTGATCAGTACCAAAAGGGTGCGCTAGCGACATGCCCTGATTGCGTGCCCGTATATCAATAAAGGTTGCTTCTATACTCCAAACCAATGGGCCTATAAGTACGCCGATGATGATCAGGATAAAAAAACCACCACCAAACAGCGCGCCTTTGTGCGATTTAAACTGGTCCCATACATCCCGCCATTGGCTACGGGGGCTATGGTCGAATTCGTCTTCTGTGTCCGCAAGACTACTCGGTGCTTGTTCAGTCATAACGGATCCTCGGGTCGAGAATGCCGTAGAGCAAATCAGCTATTAGATTAAAAGACACAATAAGAATGGCGAATATGAACGTTAGTGTTTGCACCATAGGCAAATCATTCGCCTGAATAGCGGTAATGAGTAGTTGGCCTATGCCGTTTACTTTAAACACTTGCTCGGTAATAATCGCGCCACCAAAAATGGCGGGCACTCCCAGAGCAATTACTGTTACCACCGGTATTAAAGAGTTGCGTAATACATGACTAAGCACCACGATTTTCTCACCAAGACCCTTTGCTCTGGCCGTGCGAACGTAGTCCTGGTTGAGGTTGTCGAGCATGGATGCACGCATGAAGCGACTGATCTGTGCAGTGGTCTGTAGCGCGAGCACCATAACAGGCATGATCATTTGCTTTAGCTGTATAACAAAGCTGTCCCAATCGTTTACTTGGTGCGTGGTGTCGTAGATGGATGGAAACCACCCAAGGTGTATCGAAAAAATAACGATAACCAGTACACCTGAGAAAAACGGCGGAATCGAATAACCAACCATGGTTACAAACGTACCGACTTGATCAAAAACAGAATACTGACGGTAGGCTGAATAAATGCCAATAGGAATGGCGATGAGGATACCAACAATATAGGACATACCAACGACCCACAATGTTTGTGGCATACGTTGAACCACAATATCCATCACTGGTGAGCGCGTTTGCCACGAAATGACGCGCAGTTTTCCGTCAGCAAAGTTTGTGCTGAATGCCCAGTCGATTAAATTGAGTGGCTCAACCCAAAAAAACTGCACCAACCATTTCCAGAAACGGATATAACCTGGTTCGCCCAAACCCAGGGCCAGGCGCATTTTTTCTTTAACTTCGGGTGGAACCGTCAGAGGTACTTGCGCCATCGGATCGCCGGGCGCAAGCTCTAAGAGTAAAAATATAGCCAGGGCGATAAACAACAACGTCGGGATCGACGTTATGATTCTACGCAGGGTGTAGGTTAGCATTGCGTTTTCGCAGACTGCAAAGGCTGACCCGATTATCGAGTCAGCCAGCTTGCATTAAGGCCTTACTTGACTCGATACCAATCAGCAACGTTCCATAGTTCACTGTCCCAAACGTTAAGTACGACGCCGCCCAAGGTGTTGGATTTTCCGGATACTCGACCCCGATGTACCAACGGTATAAGAGCACCATTAGAGACGATCATGTCGTTAAGTTCCTTGGAAATGCGGTGCCGCTCGCTGGCCTCTGCAGTGCGCTCCAACTCTTTATACAGTTTGTCGAAGTCTTCGCTGCAAAAACGCGAAATATTCTCACCCTGCCATTGTGTGTCTGGGCGGGGTGCTTTGTCGCACGTATATTGACCAAGGTAGCTTTGTGGGTCGGTGCCATCGAAGTTATTTGCGTACATCTCTACGTCGGCATAGAATTTCTGGAAGGTATCAGGAGAGCCTGGGTCACCACCAAAAAACACTGAACCAGAAATGTTTCGAAGCTCAGACTCAACACCGATCTCTGACCACCATTGTTTGATTAGTGCTTGAAAGTCTTGGCGAACAGCGTTAGTAGAAGTTTGATACAAATAGCTTAGTCGAACACCATCTTTGGCTCGAACACCATCAGCACCCATTGCCCAACCGGCATCATCGAGAAGCTTGTTGGCAGCGTCAATGTCTTGCTTATCACAACTAAACGTCGTTGATGCGTAGGCCTCTGGTGCTGGTACCAGATTACAAGACACTCTACCGGCTTTGCCGTAGCCAATTTCTACCAGCAGCGGGCGATCGATTGCCAAACTCAATGCTTGATAAACGGCTGGGTCACCCAGTGACGGGTGAGGTCGAATTACGGAGCGTTCTTCTGGGCTAAGCGCAGGGTCGGGGTTAGTTTGGTTAAGCATGATGCGCTCAAGCAGTGATCCAAAAGCGGCTACTGCCTCGCCCTTGCCACCTTTTTCCATGTTGGCAATAACATCAGGTGCAAGTTGTAAGTTCCATGCATAGTCGAATTCGCCGGTTTCCAGCACTGCTCGGCCAGCAGCGGCAGCATCGCCTCCACCTTTGAAGTTGACTTTGGCAAAGGCGGGTTTGCCGTCTTCACGGTACTTGTCATTAGCCACTAAGGTGATGACATCATTGGGTTTGAATTCTTCTACTACGAAAGGTCCGGTACCGGTAGGGCCAAAGTTCTGTGTTGTGCACTCCGGTGCTTTTGGACCAAGGCAATCTTGAAATTGTGCTTTTTGAATAATGGGGCTTTGTACGCCAACCAGTGGCCCATATGGAAACGGTGTGGGTGCTTCAAAGTTAACTTTGATGGTGCGTTCATCGACAGCTTCAACATTGGTGACACCACCAAAGTTTTTCAGCTGGGCGCAACCACCTTCTGGGTGCATACAGTACTCAGCGGTGAATACAGCATCAGCGGCTGTTACCGGTGTGCCATCTGACCACATTAACCCTTCTTTGAGAACCCAGGTGATTGATGTCAGGTCTTCGGCAAAACCGCCATTATCAACTGTTGGAATTGACTCTGCCAACCAGGGTACGAGTTCGCCATTTTCGTTATAACGCGCTAATGGTTCTAGAATAAGCGATGCTGATTGTGTGTCTTTGGTACCGCCAGAAAGGTAGGGGTTGAGTATTGATGGCGCTTGCCAATAAATGATGTTGACTTGGCCGTCGCGGCCGCGTTCTTCTTGAGCAAAAGCATGGCCCGTGGCGCAAAGTCCAATGGCCGCGCAAACTAAGGTCGTTATTTTCATGGTGTTTTCAGCTCCTAGGTGGTATGTCGATTCAATACGCAAATTGATCAAATTGATCTAGAGTGCGTGTGATTCCTGATAAAGCCTGACACCAATTAACGAACCCGTCAATCTGGGTTTAACTGTGTATTTATTCAGGCATTGTCGTCATTCATTATTGAATCCGCGACTGCAGGCAGCTTTGTTTAGGTATTTTTCTTGCCAGCCGTTACTCATTCAACATATAGTGCGCCTAAGTTTGCCACAATAATTCAGATACTTTGAATACACAGGTATTCGACAATTCGCTCGCGAAAATACAAAATCTGCGTGTTGAGTTTCAGACGCGCAGGGGTGCCGTGGTTGGCGTAAAGGATATCAGCTTCGATATCCAGCCGCGGGAAACGGTTGCTGTGGTCGGTGAGAGTGGCTCTGGAAAATCCGTGTCGGCTCTGAGCCTAATGCGTCTGATCGAGTACGGTGGTGGTGAAATAACCAACGGTAAGCTGTTGTTCGATCGTGGCGATGGAAAAGGCTCGATCGATCTTGCAACAGCAACGCAAAACACCGTTCGATCATTGCGTGGCAATGAAATCGGTATGATCTTCCAGGAACCGATGACCTCTCTGAACCCGGTGTTCACCATTGGCAGGCAATTAATCGAAGGCATTCGATTGCATCTCGATTTAGATCGGGCAGCAGCAAAAGCGCGTGCCATCGAGTTGCTCAGACAAGTGCGAATTCCCGAACCTGAGCGGCGCCTTGAACAATATCCACACGAGTTATCTGGTGGTATGCGACAACGTGTTGTCATTGCGATAGCGTTGGCTTGCGAGCCACGTTTGTTGATCGCAGATGAACCAACAACGGCCTTGGATGTCACCATTCAAGCCGAAATTCTTTCACTGATGAATCGACTCAAGCAAGAACACAACACTGCCGTTTTATTCATAACACACGATATGGCGGTGGTTGCACAGATGGCTGATCGTGTTGTGGTTATGTTTCGTGGTGAGAAGGTCGAGGAGGGGGCTGTGGAAGAGATTTTTGAAAATCCACAACACGACTATACAAAGGCGTTGCTGGCGGCAGTACCCAAACTCGGCGAAATGAAAGGAAAAGCTTTACCTGAACCATTGCAGTTAATGCGTAATGCCGAGCAAGCTTATAAACCAATCGAAATTAGCGATGAATCGGTGGTACTGGATGTCAGTCATTTAGTAACGCGTTTCGCCGTTAATGGTGGATTTTTTCGGCGCGTTGTCGCACGTGTGCATGCGGTTGAGGATGTGTCATTTCGCATTCGAGCAGGGGAAACACTCAGTCTGGTTGGAGAATCCGGTTGCGGAAAGTCTACTTGTGGGCGCTCAATTTTGAGGCTTTTGGACCCACTTGAACAACATGGTCAGATTCTTCTTGAGGGCCGTGATGTGATGGCCTTAGACGACGACCAGTTGCGCGCTGCACGGCGGGATATGCAAATGATTTTTCAAGACCCCTTTGCCTCACTTAATCCGCAGATGCAGCTATTTGAACAAGTTGCCGAGCCGTTGCGTAATTTCAAACTCGCATCCAAGTCTGAATTGCACGATCAGGTGGCATCTTTGTTTAAGCGCGTTGAACTACCGCAATCTTTCATGCAACGGTATCCGCATGAACTCTCCGGTGGCCAGAGACAACGCGTTGCAATTGCCCGCGCCCTGGCATTAAAGCCAAAGCTAATTATTGCGGATGAAGCAGTCAGTGCGCTTGATGTCAGCGTGCAAGCGCAGGTGTTGAATTTGCTTATGGAATTACAGGCCGATTTGGGTATTTCCATGCTGTTCATCAGTCATGATATGGCGGTGGTTGAACGGGTTAGCCACCAGGTAGGCGTTATGTATTTGGGGCGCATTGTCGAGCTTGGATCAAGGGCTCAAATTTTTGAGAATCCTCAACACGCTTATACACGTGCGCTTATGCAAGCCGTACCCATTGCTGACCCAAGCCGACGCAAGCTCGATAAACCAATGAGCTTTAAGCCGATTCCATCGCCGATATACCCGAAGAACTATAAACCCGAACCATCCGTATACAACGAAGTGGACGCGGGGCATTTTGTGCTGCAAGGCAATTGGGATGGTGCCAGTACGGATGGTGCTAGAACGAACAGTGACACGGTACCTGCGTGAAACTCAGTTTTATCAACGATGACGCTCTGTGTTAAGTTGCCACCTTTAAGTGCTGGAGATACTGCATGCCTATTAAAAATCGCATTACCGAACTTGCGTCAGACATCACCGAATGGCGACAGGATATTCATGCTCATCCTGAGTTAATGTTTGATACAGAGCGCACCGGTAACTTTGTCGCTGAAAAGCTACGTGAGTTTGGGTGCGACGAAGTGGTCACGGGTATTGCAACGAATGGTGTCGTTGGGATTATCAAGGGTAATAGCGACTCTGCTGCGCGAGTCATTGGGTTGCGTGCCGACATGGATGCGTTACCCATCATGGAAGAAACAGGCGTTGAATATGCGTCGACTAATCCTGGTGTCATGCACGCTTGCGGTCACGATGGTCACACAGCCATGTTGTTGGGTGCAGCGCGGTATTTGGCAGAGACGCGTCATTTTGATGGTTCGGTCGCTGTCATTTTTCAACCTGCAGAAGAGGGCGGCGGTGGCGGTCGGGTTATGTGTGAGGAGGGCATAATGGATCGTTTTGGAATTCAGGAGGTCTATGGAATGCATAACTGGCCGGGCCAAGACGTGGGTAAGTTTTCCATTCGCTCTGGTCCCTTTTTTGCTGCGGCCGACCAGTTCGAAATTGAAGTGGCAGGTCATGGTGGGCATGCAGCGAAACCGAATGAAACAATCGACTCCACCGTGGTGGCAGCGCACCTGGTTACAGCCCTACAAACTGTGGCTTCACGTAATGCCGACCCGGTCGAGCAAATCGTCTTGTCGGTAACGTCGTTTCAAACGGCAACCGATGCCTTTAATGTAATCCCTGATAAAGTCATGCTCAAAGGCACAATAAGAACCCTGACCAAAGACATGCGCACGCTCGGTGAAAAACGCTTAAATGAAATCTGTGCAGGCATTGCCAGTACGTTCAGTGCAACCATCAATGTAAACTTTATGCCGGGTTACCCGCCAATGGTGAATCATAGCCAGGAAACGCAACACGCCATTGATGCTGCGAAACGTGTTTCCGGTGATTGTGAAGAAGCACCTTTGATCATGGGAGGCGAGGATTTTGCCTACATGCTCGAAGCGCGACCCGGTGCGTATGTTTTGGTAGGCAACGGTGACACAGCAAGCGTTCACCACCCAAAATATAATTTCAATGACGAGGCTATTCCAGCGGGGTGCTCCTGGTTTATCGAAATGACTGAATCACGATTGGCCATGCCGGATTGATTGTTTTGCCTGTATTTCAACGCGAATCATTAGCTAGCTCGTTAAATGGTACGTATTGCCGCCTTAAGCAAGTGTAGTGGGTGCCGGGGCACCATCGCCCCGGACTTATTTCTGTTCTATGTGTGTCTTAGTCCATCCCTACGGGTAGTGGATCAAAGCTTAGCAGCCAGAAAACGTTGCCCGATCCTTCCGGATTGTGGTTGTCGCCCAGTAGCCCGTTAAGGTTGGTAACGTTGCCGTTGAAAACCAGATAGTTGAAATCTTCCAGGATTAAACCAGGCTGATTAGCAGTCATTAACGTATTCCCAGCTTGTCCCCACAACCAGTTGTCGAAAACAATTTTGAAATCACCTTGAGCTAGACCATCAGCCTCGCTTTTCTCACCTTGAGCGACTACATTGGAACTACCCAATAGTCGATCATCGCCGATATTGTTAATGTTAATTTCGCAATTTGCCGTCAATTGCAATTGTGTGTCACTGAGACGATCAACCCATATCTCGATTGCACCGCCTAAAACTTCGTAATTAAGACGGTTTCCGGTAATTGTATATTGTGCGCTCCCTCTTTGTTCAGCATTGAAATTGTACTTGGCGTAGATATGATAGCCATTCTGCAAGATGTGATTGATCTGTGAATCCACTACGCTATCTATGTCTTGAAATGAAGAGTGCCAATAGTAGCCACGCTCGAACAAATCGCGGTCGTTGACCTTTGTGCAAGCATGGTAGGTAAGGTCCAAGCTATCGGCGCTGACAATATTCGCACCTGCGATTGGGGTTTCATCGAAGTTGAAATTCAGCCCGTCTCCAACGGCTGACGCTTCACCGAGCCATGCGATATTTGCAAGAGTTATACATGAGGTGAAAATGAATTTTTTTAAATTGCTCATAACTGTTCTCTCATAAATTAAAAGTTAATGTTTAAGAGTCGCGCTAGCAATAAAAAAACCTGTCTCTACTGCTATAACGATCTCAGTTAAAAAAGCGTGAATGCCAGTTAGAAAGGGTCAATTATTTTTTAAATAAATAAACAAATAGTGTAAGTAGATTATTTCGCGTAAATATTTTGCCCAATGCTGGTAATCGTACCGAATACACCCCATGAGTGACGGCCGTCATTACACCTCAAAGTACTACTAAGTCCGGTTCAGTCAATTTGAAGGCGTTGTAGCAGAAGTCGCTGAAAACTCGGTGGTACTGGCTGTTCAATGAACGGCAACGCTGGATGGTTTCAACCAGATAAGAGGGGCAATAGAAAATGTCGAAGGCTTTAGTTGCTCTTAATTTGGATGATTATTAGCTTTACTCGACCAGTTTGCCGGCCGAACGCGCTGGCAAGCTGATAATCCAGGCTTAAAACATGTTTCCTGTAAACACCAAATGGTGAACAATGTCAGTAGTCTGATAGGATTTGCAGCTGTTATAGTGCTTTAATTGACTGAATCACGATTGGCCATGCCGGATTGATTGATTAGTTTTGCCTGCATTTCAATGCGACCCATTAGCTTAGCTGGCAGAACGGCACGCACTATATTCAATTCGGCCTGTATCAATCATCGTCGATGAAGTCGAATCTATGCGAGGAAAAACCATGTTTGATCATGTCAAATTCGGTGTCAGCGACTATTCGGCGAGCAGAGCATTTTACGTCAAGGCACTACAACCGCTCGGTATAACCGGCTCCACAGAATGGCCGCCGAACGGTGTCGAGCTTTACCATCCGGAGGGCGAAATTTCACTTTGCCTGTATCAATCCGATGAAAAACCTGCCCATCTTCACTTAGCGTTCACCGCCGAAGATCGACAGCAAGTAGACGCATTTTATAGCGCGGCTCTAGCAGCAGGTGGTAAGGACAATGGCCCACCTGGTCTGCGTCCGAATTACAGCGGGCAATACTACGCTGCTTTCGTCATTGACCCAGACGGGCACAATATTGAAGCGGTTTGCCACGAGCCCGAGCCATAACTGACCAAAGCAGACGACTGACGATCAAGCGCAAACGAGGAACTTAGAGAAATGCGGGTACATGGGAGTTGTCTTTGCGGCAAAGTGACCTATTCGATTTCTGGACATGTTGGGGAAATCGTACACTGCCATTGTAGAACATGTCGAAAGGCACACGGGTCAGCATTCTCAAGTGTTGCAGCAGTAGATGGTAATGATTTCGAGATAACGGGTAGTGAGTTGCTGTCTTGTTACGAGTCATCCAAAGGAAAAACGAGGTATTTTTGTTCATGCTGTGGAACGCAAATTTATGCCAAGAGAGAAGGAGCGTCACATATTATTCTGCGTTTAGGTTCATTGGATGCTCATCCAGAATTAACAGAAAAAAATCATATTTGGGTTTCGCAAAAGGCAGGTTGGTACGCTATTAAAAGTGATCTTCCAGAGCACGAGGAGTATGAGTAGACTCCTAAACCAAATGTACTTGTTGTAAGATTTTTTCTGTTTAAGCCATCAATTTCAATCGTCACTTCATATTTCTGCCAGCGATTGGCGAGTCGAACACGTGGAAACTTAATTGACTTGAGGCTGCGGATGCGTAGAGCTTCACACTGTGTTTCGGCGGCTTAATGATAGTCTAGCTTTGGCAACGGGTCTGTGGGGGCAACGATATGATGGAACAACCTGTTGCATATTACCCTTTCGGCTGGCTTAAAATTACCTGTAACTACGTGCATAGTACCAATGATTTATCAGCCAATCCTGTTAACTTAATAGCCATAAAAAGGTTCTAGCGAATCGTTGATTTAGAACCTGTATTTTCATTCAAGATTGATAAAGTCTGAGGGAGGGTCTATGTTAGCTCAAATTGCATTAGTGATAGCAGTCAGCTATGCCATCTTTGTGTTCATGTCCGATACGGTTAATCCGTTATCTGTAGTGCGAGGACCGATGAAAAGACGAACCTGGCGATTGGCTCGAGCAGTGGCGCTGGCATCTTTAGTTGCTGGTGTATTGTCTATATTGATGTTAAATGGCCACGACTCGGCCGCTCGAAGCGCATTGGCGACTTATCTGGTGTTAGTCGGATTGTTTGTCATCCCCAGTACTATAGAGTATCGAAAAACGTCACTTTGGCACTGATCTGCGGATTCAATCACGCTAGGTGAGTATTATTGTGTTCGCTATTTTTTAAGTCAGGTTCCTGTTCGCATATAAAATCAATGACCTGATCACAGTTGCGTCTTCAATCTTTTTTAATGGGGCAATACTGTGATCCCTTGCACATTGTATTCCTTTAATCATAAGAACATTCCATTCGCATTTAACGCACTAATGACAGCTGGAAAAAGTGCAGATAGCGTTGACGGTAAAGTATACGTCATACGAGACGCTATTTAAAACATGGTCGGTGATTGACCTGAAGGAATGAAAAACGCGGATTGGTCAATGTAGCCAACGCGAATCAGAAGGTAAATCTTAAAATTAGAGGTTCGGATTGCAGCGATTCTGCAAATAGGGGCGCGCAATGATCAACAGCTTTGCAAGTTTTACTTTCCAACGTATTGTCGTGTTTTTCCGGTTACCAGGTTTAGCCATACTGCTAGGGCTACTTTTGTCGGCATCAACATCAGCCTCAGAACAGGAACTGAAGTTGGTTTTTGGTCTATACACTGCTGACAAGCCAACGGCCTTGGTCAAAGAGTTTCGGCCAATGTTAACTGCGATTGAAGCTGATTTAAGTAAAGCGCTTGGTCGACCAACATCGATTCGCATGCATATTTCTCCTACTTACAAAAGTGGTATCAAAGCACTGGTCAACGAAGAGGTCGACTTTGCAAGGTTTGGTCCGGCGTCTTATGTCGACGCATTTAATCAAAACTCAAATTTGCGAATTATCGCCCTTGACAGCAAAGATGGTACAAGCACTTTTAAAGGGGTCATTTGTATACACGAAAACAGTAACCTCACCAAACCATCCGATCTTAAAGGAACTCGTTTTGCCTTTGGTAATGAAGGCTCGACAATTGGGCGTTACCTGTCTCAGGCGTTTCTGGTCAAACACGGTATTACAGAGAATGACCTTGAGTCATACGCTTATCTGGACCGGCACGATCGTGTTGGTCACGCTGTGGCTAATGGAAGTTTCGATGCGGGTGCGTTAAAGCATAGTACCTTTAAAAAATTAAGGGAAAAGGGTTTGCCAATAAAAGCACTTGCCGAATTTGATAATGTCAATAAACCTTGGGTGGCTCGATCGGGTATGGATGAAGATCTGTTCAAGGCGTTGCAAAAAGTTTTGTTCGAAATTTCGGATAAAGACGCATTCAAAGCGCTGGACCGCAAACAATTTGTAAAAGGAATTGATTCCGATTTTAGAGAAATTCGAAACGCCATTAACAACAATTCATTATTTTTCCAGGATGAGGGTTCGGTTCACTCAGCCGCTTCTGATGATCAGTGAATACCGCCCAACCTAAATTTCTACCATGGCCATTATGGCTAAAGATCTGCGCTGCTTTGTTATGCGCAATGATGGCTGTATCCGTGTTTGCGGTGCTGGTCGACGGAAAATACAGACAACGACAACTGAATGAAGAGCTTGAGCAGCAAAGTGTTCTAATATTGAAGCTTATTTCCGCTGGTGCGCAAGAGTCAGTCATCATGGAAGACATTCCCATGCTTGATACGTTAGTACATGAGACAGTCGCATTGGATCCGAATTTAACTTCGTTAGTTATCAGTAACGAATCGGGTGAGACGATGATGCAATGGCACCGAGCCGACTTCGCTGAAACATCGTCCAGCGCTATTTTTGAACAGGATATAACCTATGCAGGTGAATTGTTTGGAAGTGTAAAGGCGCAATGGGATCCAGTTGGATTAGCTAAGCAGGTCGATCTGAGGCTGACCAGAGGGCGTAGAACCCTGATGTTGTCACTGCTATGCCTCACATCTTTGAGTTTGGTTTTGTTGCATTTTCTCGTGGCGTCGCCGATCAACAGGCTTGCAAGTGAGTTGAGAATAATTTCCAGTGGACGTACAGCAAACAAACTTGAAATTAATAGCTCACGAGAGATGTCGATACTTGCCAATGCGGTTAACGATCTTGATACCGCTATGGAAGAATCGAGGTCACTGACTTCTGAACTTGAATACCTGGCTACCCACGATTCGTTAACTGGCCTTAAAAACAGACCTGCTTTTGAGGCTGCGCTAAATGAGCTTCTGGAGAGTCGAACCAACGAAAGTGCTGAGGATGTACTTCTGTACTTTGATCTTGATCAGTTCAAAGTGATAAACGATACTTGCGGACATGCAGCAGGAGATGACTTACTTGTCAATCTGTCGGGTGTGTTATCAGGTTTAATTCGATCTCGTGATATTTTCGCACGGCTTGGTGGTGATGAGTTTGCTGTATTGTTACCTTCCACAAACTTGAAAACAGGACAAGCAATAGCAGAAAAGATTCGAGCCGAGACCCAAGCATTTCGTTTTACTTACCGAGAGCATTCGTTTGTAATTGGTGCCAGTATCGGCGTTGTCTGCATAACTGAAGTCAATGAGCGGCCAGAAAGAATTATGACGGCTGCAGACGAAGCATGTTACGCAGCAAAAGATGCTGGGCGAAATAGGGCGCATGTGTTCGAAGAAAACGACGTAGATTTGAGTCAGCGGCGTGGGGAAATGAGTTGGGTGCCCAAGCTACACGCCGCGTTAGAGTCCTCAGACCTTGTGCTATTCGGACAAACTATAGCGCCAACAGCAGATTTAAACTCTATTAGTGATCATGTCGAAATTCTGGTTCGAATGGTGGAAAAGAATGGCAATACAATTCCTCCTGGTGCTTTTCTCCCGGCAGCAGAACGCTACGGTATCATGCCGAAAATAGATCGTTGGGTTATAAGTAACACTCTGCTGTGGATGCAAGAGCAATTCGATAACGGTAAATCAGTGCCTGTCTGTTCGATTAATGTATCAGCTATTTCCATGAGTGATCATAAGTTCAGAGATTATCTACTGGCACAGCTCACAGCAACCGGCTTCCCAACAGAGCGTATCTGTTTTGAGATGACAGAAACCGCAGCCGTATCAAATTTACGCAGTGCTGTTGAGTTTATGTCGAGCGTAAAGAGTGCTGGGTGTCAGTTTGCTTTGGATGATTTCGGTTCAGGGATGAGCTCGTATAATTATCTAAGGAATTTGCCCGTGGACTTTGTAAAAATAGATGGTGCTTTTGTTAGTCCTTTGTTAACCGACGAGACTTGCGTGGTCATGGTGAAAGCGATTGGAGATATTGCGCGAGTTATGGGTATCAAATCGATTGCTGAATTTGTAGAAAACGACGAAATCAGAAAGAAACTAGGCGAGCTAGGTATTGACTATGTTCAGGGATACGGCGTTGGTAAGCCTCAACAGTTAGCAAATTTCGAGCAGGTCAAATATTCTCGGACGGCTTGATTATTAACCAAGCCATATTAATTTTTCTGGCCCCGACGTCGCTAGGTGGCTTGTTGCGTTTTTTTAAAGAACGGTTTAAAAGTGGACTTTGCGAGTGACTGACCTTTCTCTTTTAACTCTCTAAATTTACCTGACACTTGTTCGAGCTTCTCTTCCCATTCCCGTTGTGGGTCTTGCCCTTCTATTGTTTTAAAGTAAACCTGCATCAGTGCCGTCATTGCGATTGGGTCTATAACTGCTGACTTAATTCCCCAGGCAAGCAGTGCGGCTACAACAAAAGTCCAGAAACCAGCCAACGACGGAATCGCAACAACCAATGCAGCAAACGGGGCAAGCACGGTAAAAAATACGACTATGGTTAGTCCCCATACGAGCAGGCTTACCCAAAACGCGTTTTTCAGCATCTTGCCGTAGTTCTGAGCATATAGCACAAGCGCTTTACTGCTTTCGGACCAAACATTGTCCGAACCGTTTTTCATGTAATAGGCCAGTATGATTTCATCGACATAAGTCAACGACATTGAAATGATTTTGTTTATCACTTTAATGATGTTGGCCAGCCCCGGTATTGGAACCAGGTTTGCAACCGTGTTAAACATGCCAGAGATAACTTTGAGTACGCCCTTGATGAGCTGGTCTACAGCAAATAGAACGTTAGATTCCTTAAAACGAGATTTGACTTGATCCTTGGCATAGACAACCATCCCCTGGCCTTCAGGTACGGGTTCGCCATCCATAAGTTTAACCAGCAACGCAATGTGTCCGGCTTTGACTTGATACAACACATACTCGCGTATGAAGTACAAAAAATAGGTCGCAGCACCGGCACCGAGAATACCACCGTAAAATACACCACCTTCAGGCTCACCCAAGATAACACCACCCAACCAACCTAAACCTGCCCCGCCGCCAGTCAGCGCCACGGCTATTAGCGTTATGCTGGTATAGACCAGGAACCGGAATACAAGAAACGGATAGGTTTTAACCATCAGAGCAATGACAGTAGAGAATTTAAAGTCCCACATACTTGTGCTGTTTCCTTTTTGGGTGCCTACCGTATCATTTTTGGGTTGCCATCGTATCCCTCACTAGACATTAGTCTAACTATGATTTGATTTAAGGCATAACGCCAATCTCAATGCATAGCCAGTTGGTTCAACTTCGTATTCAGAAATTGGGTGTTGGCCGCATTCTGTGATCTTTCAATCGCCTCAGTGTAAGCAACCCGAGCTTCCTCAAACCGTCCAAGCTTTGTCAGCACATGGGCTTGTGCTGCATACCATGGCTGAAATTCTGCAAGCTCTGCGCGCAGTGTTTCGATTTTATCCAAC
>CALIMV010000365.1 GCA_938045275.1 uncultured Granulosicoccaceae bacterium | reverse complement strand
AACGGCTAGTTCCTGATTTGAGTATGCGCCTTCAATGGTTGCGAATCGTAGTGCCTCCTGGCCAATGCCAAGTACGTCGGGTAAGTGCAATGCGGCCGCTCCCACACACAAACCAGCTAATGCTGGTTTGAGTGCTGGGTGAACCGGTAGTTTTTTGGCTTGTGCCGCAGTCCAGATAATGCTTCGCATTAAAAACACTGCCAATATTGCGCATGCTGTTCCCAGTAAAGCAAAAATAACAAATTCATATTCGTGTTGTACCCCTTGAAATTCAACCAGAAACAGCGGTGGTCGATCAAAGACAACGTTTGCTACTACATAGCCTGATGCCGCCGCTACGGTGGTTGGTGCGAAAGCCTGCATAGAATAGTGTCGTAAGATAACTTCATGGGAAAACACTAAGCCCGCGATAGGTGCGTTAAATGCAGTGGAAATTGCAGCAGCAACGCCGCATGCCAGTAACACTTGCTGCAGATTTGGAATACGTAAGTGCAATCGGTTCAAAAGGCTGGCGGATACAGAGCCAAGATAAACCAGAGGTCCATACTGTCCTACCGACGCACCGCTACCGAGTGAGACAACAGCAGCCAGCGTTGATATACAGCCGTCTCGCACTGGCGGAAGTGGGGTATTGAGCTGCACCGATTTGATAACGTCAGCCGGACCTAGTGGCCGGCGTACGGTTGAACAACGGTAGATAAGATAACCAACCGCCAACCCACCGAGTGTTGGCACCAGTAGCGTTGCGGCATCAAGAATACTTGCGTGCTGAACCTGCACTCGTGAGCGCGGTGAGATTAGTAATACATCGTTAAGCCATGCAACGCATTCAACAAACGCTATTGCTGCAAGCGACACGAATGTACCTACTGCACATGCAATAGCCGACACAACGGCTAGGCGGTACCAGACATTGCCATAGACCATATTCGAAAGTGCCAGTTGGGTGGTTGTTCGAATAAAGCAACATAACCAATAAGCTCAGACACTACTACAACAGATACTTGGCTTGCAAGAAAATACAGCGAGGCTGATTTGAAGTGCTTAGGGATACTTGTGTGATGCAATAAGACTGAAAAGAACAGGGTTATTATTGGTGGCAACAAATTCTTGTGAGCTAAGAATGAACCTCATACTAATGAAGATTGACTAGCATGTAGCTTTATTCGATAAAGTGATGAGGAAGAAGGGTTGAAACTAAATGTGGATGAAAACGACCTGAACTATTAAAGGCCTTGAAGACGTTAGCATCAAACAAAATTTATGCCCGACCTATAATCTGTGACTGTGTCATTCCACTGGATACGGCGGTTTGAAAAACAGACCAGCTTGGGAAAACTCGTAACAGTAATTTTATTTGGCAAATACTGTAACTATATAAGCTAATTCTAAAGTATAGGATGGATCGTGTCACAAATGACTTCTTATCATTTCTAGTAGTAGCAGGCGCTCAAAACGGTAAATGTTAAGCGGTAGCCAAAGTAAATTCGTGTAGTCAGTAGAAGTTTGAATTAGTAACAATTAATACGCTCGATGGCCTCGTGCGCGCACTACAAGCGTGCAAAACCACCGTATACTTACGCTTTCGAATGTACCAAGTTGCAGGTTTGATTTAGTCGTAGCTCGCACAATGTCTGATTTGCGTGTTATGTGGCGCAAAACGATTGTGAATCAACCTCGATTTTCGCTGTTTTTTTTAAGCATGGATCACGAGTTGTGAATTTAGGAAGAAGTTACAATCGTACTACTATGTACACTCCACTCTGTACCGATGTATCAGCTGATTCTGGTCAAATCGATACTGCAAAGAAAACCGCAGGTCTTTGCGACACTTAGTTAACCCCTGCACCGGAACTCAGTACTTTGAACGATATTACACCCATGGATACCAGTTGGATTCTGCTCTGCGCATTCCTCGTAATGACAATGCAGATCGGTTTTTGCATGCTCGAAGCTGGCCTGGTGCGTCAGAAGAACAGTATAAACGTTGCGTACAAGAATCTGATGGACTTTATTGTCGCCGGACTTGCCTACTGGGTGGTTGGGTTTGGTGTTATGTACGGGTTAGGAGATGCGAACGGTATCTACGGTACGACAATGTTTCTCAAAAGCCATGAGGATGGTCATACCGCGTTCTTTCTTTATCAGATGGTTTTCTGTAGTGCAGCAGCCACTATTGTGGGTGGTGCTATGGCAGAACGCACTCGACTTTCTGCTTACCTCATTATCAGTGCGCTGGTCGCGGCAGTTTTTTATCCGTTGATTGGTCATTGGGTTTGGGGCGGTGCTCTTGGTAACGGTGAGCAAGGCTGGTTAGCCGAGCGGGGGTTCATAGACTTTGCTGGTGCTACTGTTGTGCACGGTACAGGTGGCTGGCTGGCGTTGGCTGCTGTAATTGTTGTGGGCCCCAGACTTGGACGCTTTGATGAAGACGCGCCGCCTTTACGTGGTAGCAATTACCCAGTGGCGACTGTTGGTGTTCTGGTGCTCTGGTTCGGCTGGTTTGGATTTAACGGTGGCAGTGCACTCAAGTTCGACGATCAGGTGCCCCGCATCCTTGTTAACACCACACTTGCAGCTGCATCGGGTGGGTTTGCCTTGCTTTCCTGGGCCTGGATAAAGGACCGCAAACCGAATATCGCTGCTTCATTAAACGGCACCATCGCCGGGCTAGTTGGCGTTACTGCCGGTGCCAACATGTATGAAACGACGGATGCCATCATTGTCGGTGTTGTCTGTGCCTCATGCTGTGGTGTTGCCACTAAATTATTAGAGCGCTGGAAGATAGACGATGTTATTGGTGCCTGGCCAGCGCACGCCATTGCCGGCGCTGCTGGCACACTTTTGGTGGCTATTTGCGGTGAGGTATCAGCGTTCCCTGTGGCTACAAGCCGTGCTGAACAGTTAGTGCTGCAAGCCATGGGCGTTGGAACGATTGCAGTGTGGGCGTTCGGATTTGGCTATGTGATGCTGTTCACTTTAAACAAAATGATGAACCTGCGCGTGTCTGAACAAGATGAGCGCGTAGGATTAAACATCGCTGAACATGATGCCTCGACCGATATTGTTGAACTGGTTAGCGAAATGCAAATGCATCGCAACAATGCAGATTTCAACACACCGGTATCTGAAGAGCCACATACAGAAGTAGGTATGATTGCCGGTGAATATAATCGTGTACTTGATCGAGTCAGGCTTGAAATTGAGACTCGTGAAGAGGCCTATCGACAGCTTGAAGAAGAGAGTGAGTTCCGCTTTATCTTTGAGAATGCTCACGAGGGTATTATTCAGTTTGCTCGAAATGGCGGTGTTACCAAAGCGAACCCTGCTGCTGTCGCACTGCTTGGTTTTAAGTCATCAGACGAGCTCATAAGCAATGCCGGGCAATGGTTGTCCAAACTTGAAGGTGTCGACAAAGAGTCTCAGCTTAAGCGAATGATTCGTTTGCTTAACGAAAAAGGCGTGGCGCGTGAGATTGAACTGTCTTTTATTCGAAGTGTAGACGGCCGACAAGGTCACGTACAAATTGATTTGCGCCGTATTGCTGCAGAAGACACTGCAGACACAACAGTGCTTGCCTCCATCATTGACGTTAGCGAAAAGAAAGCCAACGATAGGTTGCGCTTAGAGCGTGATATTGCCACAGCAGCAAGTCAGGCTAAAAGTGAATTTCTTGCAAACATGAGTCATGAAATCCGTACACCGCTGAACGGTGTGACCGGTATGTTGGAGCTGCTGTCACGCACACAACTTGATGCTCGTCAGGAACGCTTCATACACGTGGCAGGTACATCAGCCGACGCATTGTTGTCGGTGATAAATGACATTCTGGATGTTTCGAAGATAGAAGCCGGAAAGCTGGAACTGGAAGAAACCGAGTTTGCATTGCCTCAATTACTAGCTGATGTGCTGGATATGTTTGCTCAGCAAGCTGCAAGCAAGCATATTGAGCTGGCAAGCCTGTTGCCGACAAACATACCCGATCGTGTGATCGGCGACCCGGAGCGGCTGCGACAGGTATTTGTCAATCTGGTAAGCAATGCGCTGAAGTTTACGGAAAAAGGTTCAGTTACTTTGCGCTGTCGCGTTGACGGCTACACAGATGATAACAAGGCACGCTTTCACTTCGATGTACAGGATACGGGTCTGGGCATACAACCTGAGGAAAGGGATCGTTTATTCGAAGCGTTTACACAGGCAGATACTTCCACCACACGCAAACACGGTGGTACAGGCTTAGGCTTGAATATATCAAGACAACTAATAGAGCTAATGGGTGGCAGAATCAGTGTCGAAAGTGAACCGGGCGAAGGCACCACGTTTCATATCGATCTTGATCTGGCTGTGGTTGAGCCGGCTAGCGAAGAAAAAGCTAATTCGAGGAACATACTGCATGACGAAGAATCGCAGGATGCTTTACGAGTTTTAGCGGTAGATGATCACCCGATTAATCTTGAAATTCTGGAAGGCTTGCTCGAACCTGAAGGGTTTCAAATCACTGCGGTTGAAAGCGCAACGGAGGCACTGATACAGCTTGACCAGTCGGTCAAAGAAGAGGCCCCTTTCGCGCTCGCACTGCTTGATTTCCAAATGCCAAGTATGGACGGTAAAGAACTTGCCACGCGCATTCGAAACGACGTACGGTTTCATGAATTGCGATTGATCATGCTGACTTCGATAGATCAAGCACTCACATCAGCAGAGCGTGCTGAGTTGAATATTCATGCAAGCATTACCAAGCCGCTGCGTCGTTCTCGATTGTTCGATGCGATTAATGCAACACTGGGTCTTCCTGAAAGAGAAACTTCTCCGGTAGCTGCAACACCGTTAACTGATCTGGCTGCTGAACGTGTAGCCGCTGCACGAAGTGTTTCACCCAAGGTGGCTGCCAGTTCGGTAAGCGGTGGCTCTGAACTGGTGGCAGACTATTCAAAAAAGGTAATAACCACAACTGGCCGCTCGCTCAATATTCTCATTGTTGAAGACAATCCGGTTAATCAGATGGTTATTGACGAATTACTCCATGACTTTGGGCATACCACCGTGCTCGCCGAAAATGGTGAACAAGCAATTGAATACGTTAAACAGGGCAACATAGATATGGTGCTAATGGATTGTCAGATGCCAGTGATGGACGGTTTTGAAGCAACTCGACATCTGCGTACAATGGAAGCACAACAAGGGTCTCCAAGAATGCCAATCATTGCTGTGACATCCAATGCTATCAAAGGTGATCGTGAACGTTGTCTTGATGCCGGCATGGACGACTACGTCAGTAAACCGATTAATACAGCCAAGCTGGCAGCCTCTATCAGTAAGTATTCCGGCCCGGATTAAAATATCGATGTAATTACGCGCTATTTCAAACAAGCGGTGTTTACTGGCCAACAAGGGTGTTGTTGTCGTTTTTACAAACAGTTTTGACTACAACACAATCACCAGAAAGGTTCACGGATGAACCTATTTATCGCTCGTGCGGCAACGTGCATTGACAAACAAGGGTGCAATCCTTTTGTTCAATGACATCCAATCCTCATACAACGTTATTGGCTAAACCGCGTTTGGTGAGCGTCCATTCAGCGCCGCTCATGCCTAGATCTGACGGCCAAATACTGATCTCAACAAAAGCACACCCATGTAAAGTGTAACTTGGTGGATAGTTACAGCTTAAGTAAGTTGGTTGGAACAGTTTCAAACAACTTTGTAAACGAATTCTTCACAGTATTAATAAGCAATAACAGTGGCACCATTCTTGTGAGATAGTTACCACGAATATCTCCGGAATGAGCTTATGAAAGTTCGAATTATTTATCTATTCACACTATTGTTGCTTATTGTTAACGCCAACATTGCCGCGGCGCAAGCGTTTACTGATGTCTCGATTGGTAGTTCACATATATGTGCCATTTCAGATACTGGTGAGGTTGAATGCACTACGGCATCGCATGCCCAGCGATATGGCGCGCCAGAAGAGCTGCCGCTAATGGTCGACATTGCTGCCGGTGATCAGCACACGTGCGGTATCGATTTGGATGGCCAAGCCGTTTGTTGGGCTGGAAATCAGAGTGAGTTTGGTGCTTTTGATCAGGCGAATGTACCCTTGATCACACAGCCATTGGTCAGCATTGAAACGGGTACCAATCATACCTGTGCGATAGACGTAAACGGTCGCGTATGGTGTTGGGGACTTGATACCAACCAACAATCGCAGCCGCCAGGTAATGGCTTGGGTGAAAATGGTGCTGGTTTCATTAAGGTCGATGGTGGGCTTAATTTTTCGTGTGGTATTCAAACCGGTGGCGATATTGTCTGCTGGACAAACGACAGCCATTTATCTTCCACTGGTTATATTGAGGGTCCATTTGTAGATCTGGATATATCGTACCGTACCGCTTGCGGGTTGAAGAGTGATGGCACGATTGATTGTTGGCGCAGTCGGTTTGATCCACCCAGTGATGGACCGTATACCGATCTTGTGGTCAGCGGTTCCGCTATATGCGGTTTAAATCAGAACCAAACAGTCGATTGCACATTCGCTTCAGAATTTGAAGCTGACGCTGCAATATTCCCGGCAGATGCTCAATTCACGTCTATAGAATCTGGTTCAGAAGTTTTTTCAGCGCCGCTGCCGTTTTGTGGTCTGACCGTTTCCGGGTCAATTGTGTGTTCGTCGTCCAGACTATTCGATGTTGTAGCTCCACCAGGCAGTGACGACTCAACTGCTCGAAGCTTAAACAATATTCATTTTGCGCTAAGCGCTCAATATTATGCCAAGAATAAGTTTGAGCTTTTCTGGAATAGCCAACCTTTGCGGTACGATGATGAGCAAATACTGGTGGAAATTTATCGCAATGGAGTTCTCGTGGACACTACTGAGAATAGTACGAGTTGGTACGACCCAAGCGAGCAAAATCAAAATCTGGTAACTTATAAAATTCGCGCAACCGATAGGCAAGGCCAAGTTGGTCCGTTTTCATCGACCGTTTCCATTGACAATAGTACTGGTTCGGTATCCTACGACGATTCGCAAACCGATTTTGAGTTAGTAACACCGCTTCATACCGTCGATAGTCTCAGAGTGAGTTTTTCTGGAAATGCTCTTTTCGTTGTTTGGTCAGGTTCGGAACCGGGTACAAATGACTTAAAAGGGTATGAGGTTCGTGTAAATGGCGAACCGGTTGTATTTACCGACGGCTTTGTTCATAGGCTTGAATCGTTTAACAGATCAGATTGTAATATTGTTAGCGTAGCTGCCATGTCTGATGAGGGAACCATATTTGATTATCGAACTGTCGTTACTAATCGCTTTTCACGTAATTACTCAAGTTGCTCTAATCGCTAAGTCTGTTGTGAATATATGCGTGGTTCGCCAAATTGAATACGTTCAGCAACAACAATGAAAATAAATGAAATTATTGAGCTGGATAGGTGATAAAAGAAAGCATGTTTATGAACAGTAAATATAGATATTGAAAATATCAAATAAGCAGGCACGGCAGGCTGCTATTTATTGTAGTGGCCTGAGCAATGCATCTGCCGTTGCCTGCGATAAGAAAAATTTAATCGCTCTGATTAAATACCTGGGCTATGTTCAGTTAGATCCTCTGCAAGTCGTTACACGTGCTCACGATCATATTCTCTGGAGTAGAAATACCAATTTTCGGCCACAGCATCTGGCCGAATTGCTCGAGAAAGAACGTTTGATTTTTGAACACTATTGTCACGATGCTTGTGTGTTGCCAACAGAGACATTGCCGTATTGGACACCGCAATTTAAACGCAAAGCAAAATTGTTCCCACCTGACAGCGAACGAAATAATTTGTTAAGCAAGGTCGAACAAAAGAAAATTATTGCAAGACTAACCAATGAAGGGCCATTGTGTTCAAAAGATTTTAAAACAACAAAAACAGAATCAAAACGTGCAATTTGGACAAAGCCTGCCCATAAGCAAACGCTCGATTACCTTTGGCTTACTGGTAGGCTTGCCGTGTCACATCGAGAAAAGTTCACTAAGTACTACGACTTGGCGGAACGTATTTACCCTACTAACCTTATCGATACCAAGGTAAAAGAACATGATCGAATCGCATGGCTATCTACGCATGCGCTTAAACGTTTGTGTTTCGCGACAGCATCGGAGATACAGCATTTTTGGGATACTACAAGCTTGGACGAAACTAAAACGTGGTGTGAAAGAAACCGGTCGACACTATTAAATGTAACGACTGAATCATGGGATGGAGAGTATTCAGACGCGGTAATGTTACGTGCAAACAAATATTTGTTGCATTCCTCACCATCGTTATCGAAAAAAATCAGGATTATAAATCCGTTCGACCCCATCGTAAGAGATAGAAAACGTCTCGAACGCTTGTTTAATTTCGACTATCGCATCGAAATATACGTTCCAAAAGAAAAACGACGCTATGGCTACTATGTTTATCCTCTGTTGGAGTACGATAAGTTTATTGGCCGCATTGAAATCCGTCACATCCAATCGAGCAATATTATCAGCGTTGATAACTTGTGGAATGAACCAAAAGTGGCGTTTGGTAAGGAACGAATGGCAAGACTTTCAAGTGAATTGGAGCGACTAAAGCGTTTTTGTGGGGCAGATTCTGTGGTGTGGTCTAATTAGATAATACTACTTTTGTTTCGCACCTATTCTGTTAGGCCGAGAATTAGTACGCAATTTTAATGACTTTGCATATTCTGTGTTAATCGTGGTTTAGCCTTTCGGCGAGATTAACCGCATAGTTATCTGTCATTCCGGCTACAAAATCCATCACCATCATGAGTCGTTCGTAACCTGGTTCTGATATGTCTGTAATTAACTTTATAAATTCTGCGTACGGGACTAGAACTGAATCGAGTTTAGATTCGTGAACCGACAATTGGCCGCCAATTGAAACACTGAGTATGCGGGCAAGAATCGAGATGCAACTCTGTTCAAGGCTGTCGTTTTGCTCAAACGGGTAGACCTTGTGTTTGGCAATATTGTTCAGTGCATTGAGCGCATCAAGCTTTGCTTTATCAATACCTTCAATCAGTGGCGAATGGCGTTGACCCAGCATAATAGTTTCGTAGTTTTGTTCAAAAACAATGACACATTGCTCAACCAGCTTCCCTATGGACGTTGAACGCATTTCGGCGATAGTGCAGGAATCAGACAACTCGCTGAGCTGCATCAAATAGTGCTCGACTTCGGCTCTGTGTAAAATTTGTAAGTCTATTGCGTCTTCTATGTCAATAACGGCATTGCAAATGTCATCCGCAGCTTCTACCAAAAACGCCAATGGGTGACGGCAATACGCATGGTCTTGTGACAACAAGCCAGTAGTATTGACGACCCATTCGAATGCCGATTTATCTGATTGAAAAACACTGTACTTTCCTTCTTTCTGAGCTGAGGCATGGTCTGAGTACCATGGGTACTTCATCATTGTGGCAAGGGTTGCTGCGCTTAATCCCAATCCACCGCTTTTATTGTGACATCCGTGTTCAAAACCACTGATGCTTCGAGTTGCAATTCTGAATGCCTGAGCATTGCCTTCATAAAGAACAAGATCAGCACTTTGTGCTCTGCTGAACGCTGCGTGTATTTCAGCGTGTTCACTCATCCACTGACGAATTGCGCGCTCACCGGCGTGTCCAAACGGTGTATTACCAACATCATGGGCCAGACATGCGGCCTGCACCAGTTCGGCAAAATCGGTTGCTGTTGCTGGAACGGGTACACTTTCACGGTTTTGTACAATGTAAAAGGCGGCCTTGCCAAGGCTTCGGCCTACAGATGCTACTTCGAGTGAATGGATGAGTCGGTTATGCGTATGGTCGTTAAGCGCCAATGGATGGACTTGGGTTTTGCGAGCTAATCGACGAAACGCCTTGGAGAAGATAATTCTGTCGTAGTCAATTTCAAATGTCGTACGGTGCTGCGAATGATTCCGCGTTTTCGGGTATAGACGTTCCTGGCACAGAAGTGCATTCCAGGACATGCGTTTGCCTGCTCTGGTCGGTGGTGGTGTGGTTGCCAGGTTACGACTCATTTTGTGTATCGACCAATTTGTTCCTTATCCACCGTTTTATCGCCTTACATGGCTGATTCTTGATGTGTGACGTGATATTTTGAGGTATTGCGACACGCTCTAGTGTACCCGCTCAAACAGCGAAAAACGGCACTAAGCGATACCACTGTAACGCTACGACTCATTATCCGATAGTTTGGATAACGCAGCCACTTGTTGTTTTAATTCGGTCGTTTCAGCTCTTAACGATTTAATGTTTTCGGTTAAAGCGGCAACTTCAGATTCGAGTTTAGCCACGCGATCATAAGGAGTGTGATTTTTAATTGGACTGCTGCTCAGATTTGGTTCATCTTGCGTATCTGGTTTATCGCTGTCTTGCTGCACGATTGAGTTGTGTACGGTTGGCGTACCGCTGAACAGATGCGTAATGCGTTCTCCACGTTGGCCCGGTTGGTGTTCCAGCCTTATCGCGTACGGTACCTGCCGATTGCACAGACGGTCGATGCAATGCTCTAATTCGTCTTTGTCTGAAAATTCATGCATTCGTTGTGTGCGTGTATTCAGCTCACTCACGGTTTGTGGGCCACGCAACATCATCACACATAAGAGGGCCTGATGATTTCGACCTAGCTCCAGGTGGTGTGTAAACTGCTGGCTGAATTTTTCAGAACGCGAGCTGCGTTCCTTGCGGACAAATTTCTTGTTGTCTAGTGCCTGCAGGGCGCGGTGAACTTCGCCCTGATTGTAACTGGAAATAGGCTCCCGGCTTGACTTCTGATTGCAGGCAGTCGTGACACTGTTTAGTGTTAGTGGATACTGGTCTGGTGTGGTGAGCTGTTTTTCCATTAACACGCCAAGTACACGCAACTCGATAGCTGAAAGTTGAGGAGGAGCGTTTTCGCTAGTGTTAGTATGTTCGGTTTTTACTTGGTTATCATCGGTACCCTTTTCATCACTGGTTTGAACATTGGCGCTGTCACAGTGTTCTTCGCTGGTACTTTGCATACGTTTCTCCGCAATGAATATAATAAAATTGAATTGTACGAAGTATAGTGACATTAATGAATTATTTGCCTAAGACTCAGAAGCTGTTTTAGTGCGCTAATCTCCAAATAACCCGTACATCACGTAAAAACGCCAAAACACACCAAAACACACCAAAACACACCAATTGAGCCACCCGATTTTCATTCCAGATGCCATACGCCACTTACCGATCGCCGAAGTTGTGGCACAGGTTAGTGATGCACTCCAAATGGGCAATGTCGCTTTACAGGCTGCCCCCGGAGCGGGAAAAAGCACAGGGCTACCGTTGGCTTTGTTGTCGAGGGCGACACCTGCCAAACGGATAGTCATGTTAGAGCCGCGGCGCCTGGCGGCACTGGGTGTGGCAGAACGACTGGCATTGCACTCGAACCAGCCCCTGGGGCATCAAATCGGCTTACGCATGCGTGGTAAAACGTTGGTGTCCAGTAGCACCTGTTTAGAAGTGGTGACCGAAGGTGTTCTTACCCGCATGTTACAGGCCGACCCGACAATGGAGGGTGTTGGGCTCATCATTTTCGATGAATTTCATGAGCGAAGCTTGCATGCTGATCTGGGTTTGGCATTGTCACTGGAAGTGCAACAAGCATTGCGCGAAGACATTCGGATTTTGTTGATGTCGGCCACTCTTGATGCTGTTGAGCTAACTGACGGTCTTGTAGACATGCAGCGAATAAGCTGTGCTGGTAAACAGTACCCCGTTGATCTGCGCTGGCAAGGTAACAGCCAGGAATCCATGGTAGTGCGCGTCGCTGCAACGATCGATACTGTATTAAGTAAAGAGAAAGGTGATGTCTTGGTGTTCCTGCCAGGTGTAGCCGAGATCGAGAAAATCGCCAGAATCACAGAACCTCGTTTAAACGACGACCAAGTGCTGTATAGATTGCATGGCGGAGCCGACGCCAACATACAACGAGCAGCTACGGCGCCTGCTAAACCAGATCAACAACGCATCATTCTAAGTACCAGCATCGCTGAAACTTCTATAACGATCGATGGCGTACGCGTGGTGATAGATGCTGGTCTTGAACGACGTGCACGAGTCGATAACAATACTGGTGCTCAGCGCTTAGAGACAGTAACAGCAAGTCAGGCTAGCGCCACACAACGGGCAGGGCGAGCAGGTCGAACGGCCTCGGGGGTTTGTTATCGTCTTTGGTCTGAAAGTGATCATGCTCGTCGCGCGGCGAGTTGGCAGGCAGAGATTTTGAGGGCTGACCTGTCTGGCTTAGTGGTAGAGCTTGGACAATGGGGAGCGGTGAATACAGCTGATATTCCCTGGCTTGAGCCACCACCAAAGGCAGGTATTGCTCAAGCACAATCGTTACTGACCCGTTTGGGAATTTGGAAAGGGGGACGATTGACAGAACACGGGGCCTTGGTTGCGAGAATACCAGTGCACCCACGTTTAGGACATATGCTGTTATGGGCCGTAAATCATGGCGTGTTGGAACTTGCGTGTCGCCTCGCTGTTCTTCTGGAGGAAAGCAAACTTAAAACCAATGCTGTTGATCTTGATTTGCTACTCCAACAATCGATGCCGCAGCATAACAAACGACGCATGGCGCAACTTCAAAAACTCATTAATAAGTTGGCGAGTAACCAGAATTTAAATCTGAGCCAAGCAGAAAGTCAACCAAGCCTTGGTGTATTGCTTGCGCAGGCCTATCCGGATTGGATAGCAAAGCGGCGAACTGGCAATGAGGGCAGATACGTATTAAGTTGCGGGGCTGGAGCAGTAGTCGCTGCCGATGATCCACTGGCCCACAACGATTGGTTAACAGTGGCCAGAATGGGTGGCGCTTCCCGTGAGCCGCGTGTGTTTTTGGCCTGCGCGTTGGATATCAATGAACTCATGGCATGGTCACCCGAGTTGTTCACCAGTGCGAAAAAATTGGAATGGGACGATCGCCGCGAAAGGGTGGTTGCAGAACAGCAAAAACAGGTTGGCTCGTTGATTGTTACATCTAAATCTATCACTACAATCAGCGATGATGAGAAGGCACAAGCGCTACTGGACGGTATTCGCAAACGTGGTATTACCTGCTTGCCGTGGACAGATGATTGTAGGCAATGGCAAGCGCGGGTGCAGATGTTGTTGCGATTAATGGCGAGTAGTAATAAGTCTACAAATGCACTATCAAATGAAGCGCTAGTGAACAATGTCAATAACGACTGGCCTAGCGTTGATGATGAATCCTTGCTGAATCAACTCGAAAACTGGTTGTTGGTTTGGTTGCACGGAAAAAGTAGTCTCAAATCGCTCGCCCAACTCGACCTTTTTACCATTCTTAAAAGCATGCTTGATTATCAAAAACAACAAACGCTCGACACTATGCTGCCATTACGGTACACAGTTCCGAGTGGTTCGAATATTAAGCTGCGGTACACCGATGGAGATAGCCCTGTTTTGTCGGTTAAATTACAGGAAATGTTTGGATGCACAGAAAACCCAAGTGTGGCTAACGGGAAAGTTGTGCTAAAGGTGGAATTGTTGTCTCCAGCGAGAAGACCAATCCAACTGACAACCGACCTGGTCAATTTCTGGAGTGGAAGTTACCCGGCAGTAAAAAAGGACATGGCAGGCCGGTACCCAAAGCATGATTGGCCGGATGACCCAGTTAATGCCAAACCTACAGCGTATGCCAAGCGACGAAAACCACAGCGTTAGTAAGCTAACATCGGCAAATAGCTCGACCGAAACTAGCATCGCCTGGCTTGGGTGATAGCAGTTTATGGATTAACTGTCAGGTATTTTTCTAGTTAAAAGTCGCTGGTATTCTGTTCAAAATGCGCGAATGTTGAAGTACTAACCAAGTGAATCACTCTGCTGAAAAATGCTGCCCTAATGATGGATTTTCTGAGAATAGGTGCAGCGTAAACCCACCTGCATGGTGTGCTCTGACTTTGTGCACGAAGTTGTCGTAACGACCTGGCTTACCGCGCTTCCAGATGCACAGCCCTTCACTTAATTCCTTGGTATCAGTCTGAATGGCTGGTCCATTATGACTTGTTGCAAACAAATCCATAGAGAATGTACCCTGAATTACGTGATAGTAGGCAAAGCTTGGATGTCCGTGGATTGGTGAGCAGACATTCGGTTCCCATCTGCAGAT
>CALIMV010000364.1 GCA_938045275.1 uncultured Granulosicoccaceae bacterium | reverse complement strand
AGGAGCAGCGCCTTGTAGCCAATCCGATAGTTGCCAGATGTACTTCATTTTTGTCTACACAGTTGGCAAAAGATGTCAGTTAGTGGTGATCTCCCTGAGCCGAATAATCGCTCTATTCGGCTCACTAATTGATCTGAATAGTAGGTGCTAATCGGCTCAAAAGCCAGTCACCGTGCAAATTTACTGTTTTTGCCGAAATTATACGGCTTACCTGGTCCACAACCGAAGGCATAGGGGTAGTAGCGGTGTACCAACAAAGTCGGTGAAATACAGGCTAAGACTCAGGTGCTATCGGATGAATTCGATCACATGATTTAAATATGGACTGGAATTTAAACTATGCGCTAACTGAGTGACCATTTGCATGTAATGCAAATCAGTGCTTCACGTTCATCAGGGTATGGTTCGCCTACCTCAACAGAAATGCCTTTCCTCTCACGTTGTAGCTGCTCGTAGAAATCTTTACCGGTTGAAATGAGTCGCCCAAGTTCACTGAATTCGAGTACGAGCAATTTAGCAGCTGTCATTGGATTAATTTGTTCTTGTGGAAGGAACTAAATCTGAAAATAAAATTGAGCCCTTTCTCGAATAAATTACGCCTATTACATTGTACAAACGCAGGTTTGAGCATTCGCAGGTGCAACTGCCTCTAGTGGGCAGCGCGCCTTGGTTGCGGGTGCCTTTTATTTCTTCATATTGGAGTCGTTCGCGACGTCCTGAAGGCACATGGCAATAGCGCGCTTGGCAAACTCATTGTGCGGAGTTACAGATTAATTGGATTAAATCAATGGAGGAAACATGTTATTAAAGTACAGAGGGATCACAGCCTATCTGCTTGCATCAGTAATTTTAGTAGGTTGTTCAGGTTCAGATGGCGATGGCAACAACGAGAATGAGGTTGGTACTGGTTCGAATCAACAAGAGTCGTCCTCACCCGAAAATACCGAGAACACGAATATGCCTCCAGCTGCAGACGATGAATCAGAGCAAAACCCTGTTGTTGCCACGTCCTCAGACCCATTGCAGGAAGGCCTGATAGGTCCGTCCGGAGGGTCTGGAAACGCTGGTGAGTATGCGCAATTTAATGACAGCCCTTTTGCCAATTTGAATTTTGGCGACGGGTATTTCTATTTCGAGGACTTTGAAGACAAGGTACTGGAACATCCCGGAGCTGAACCATCAGACGGAGACTTTGTATCAATTGAGTTTGGAGAGACCTTTAATGACTCAGTCGATGCAGACGATGGCCTGATTGATGGAAATTCACTGGATGGAGAAAGTTGGTTTCACGCTGTCTCAACTACCGGGATAGTCTGGAGCTTCAACGCTGATGAGCTAGATGGACGCTTACCAACGCATGTCGGCATAGTATGGACTGACGGCAGGCTTGAGACTACATTTGAGGCGTTTGACTCATCTGGACTGTCCCTTGGCACCATAGTTGCCGACCACACCAATGCATCGTTTAACGGGGAAACAGATGATGACAGGTTCTATGGTGTTGTCCACTATGCCGGCATTTCAGCTATAAAGATCAGCAACACAAATCGATTAAACGGAATTGAAGTTGATCATTTACAGTGGGGGTATCTGCCCATTGAGTTGCGCTAGCCAGGGTTCCAACATAAGTGTGCCCGCAGCATAGTCAGGCATATGCCGCTCAATACCGCAAAAGGTGAATCACTGCGGCAAACAAATCACTTGCTGGCAGGATGGAAGTCGTCCACCACCTGCCATTCTTGCAAGCCGAACTTTTTAAGTTACTTAGAACAATACGCACCCGCTGTCATAACAGCCGCACCATTAGGTGCGTAGCATTGGTAGTGATCGATATAGCCAGAGGAATTTAAGTGGGAGTCGCTTGCGCTGCAAAAACCGCCGGTGACATACCCTGCATTACCCTCATAATTGCAGTTAGCAGTACAAATGCCCACTTCATCGGTGCATTCTGTTTCAACGAGATATCGATCGTTATTATTGCCGTAGAACGTGATTGTGGTGCTGATAGTATCGCCTGGACCATCGGGACCGTCTGGATTATCAACAACGCCATCTGGGCGTAACCATATAAATGGAGCTGATGAAGATTCGCTGAACTGCGTTTCGTCCTCGCTGAATGCGATCACGCTGTAAACGCCTGGCTGTATGTCGCTAAGAGAGGTGGCGTTTTTAACGGTCGTAAAATACTCCACTGTTGCATTTTTGGATGGACCACCAGGCAAGTAGTAGATGTTGTATCCGCCAGCATTTGCCACAGCGTCCCAAGATAGCGTGTTGTCTTCTATGAAAAGGTTTTGCACTGACGGAAATGGCATTGCATTGGCCAGCCCCGCAAACAGTAAAAATATTGGCAGTAAAAGTACTCGAAGGCATTGTTTAATCATTATCAACTCCTTTAATAGTTAATTGAACAGCATGTATCATTTGCTCGCATGATCTTAATATAATGAGATCTAAATATTTTGTTTTTTCGTGAACATCATGTTAGTTGCGCTCTGGTTTTCGCTGGTTCCGGGTAAAAAATGGATCTATGCCAGTACCAGTTAAAGATATTCGAAGTAGACACCAAGTTACCTGAGAACCGCAACAAACTGCCTGCTTCATTATGATGGGAACAATCTGAAATTTATTCACACCACTTTGCTCAGCGCTTCTTGCAGACACACGCCTTTGCATCTGCAACAAAAAGAACAACCCAAGGTTATAAGTAGCAAAGTGACACGCACATCAGCTTGATCTGTAATCCCCCATTTTCCAACGGGTTTCGAAGTAGAAGTTATGTCCCTGGTTGATTCAGAACCTCACAAAAAGTTTCCTATTGAAAAATGAGGCTTACACTTTTTCCAACTGGAACTTGATAGTTTCCTAAAAATACCATTAAATCGTTTTCTTCTAGCTGCCCTTCATATTGATAGTTTTTTATCGCGTAAACGAGGCTGAACTTGGATAGTCTGCGCGACTCAGCTACATCCAAAATGGTCTTTGCATGCTCCATTAGTTGCGGGTGCCTATCGATCATCAATTTAAGTGAGTAAACATCTTCCGGCTG
>CALIMV010000363.1 GCA_938045275.1 uncultured Granulosicoccaceae bacterium | reverse complement strand
AAGCAGCTCGAATGAGTTCCTGCCATGGATCCGCACAACAATAATCAATCTGCTGTTTCTTTGATATCCCATGTACTGGCGCCGTCTGTACTGGTCATTTGCCTGATGTTGGTTGCCTGCTCATCAGCATCTGACCACATCCCAATAGTAAATAGATGATTTAAATGAATCCACGGATTCCGTACTCGGTGCCAACCCGGAATTTTCCCAGCGGATGTTAGAGTCGCAATTTCAACAAGTAGGATTTAAAAACTAACCACCCTAATTAGGTAACTATCACCTAATCACAGCATAGGCAAGCGCTAGGCTATACGCATAAACTCTCAACGCGCAATTAGTGCGTTAGACGCCTCACAACAGATCGATGCAATTTAACCACGCGGCGATTCACGCACTAACTATCCTCGAAAGCCGGCAATGACAGACGGCCTTCGAGTTTCTCAACAAGATCACCAGTATAAAGAGGAAATATATGGTTAATTTCAGACGGCGGCCATTTCCAGAAGGCATGCAACGCAATCGAATAGCACAATGGCGCCGTACCGCGGCGTCCGATTACTCAAGCCGATATGCAGAAACACCAACAAAACTAAACCTGGACGAAGAAAAATTCGAGGAAGAGCTTTTCCCATCCAGTTTTACAAAGGGATTACTGCACAATGAATTTGGGCAACTCAGCACCGACGCTGACTATATTCAGCTAACTAACAAAATCAACCAGCACGATGCGGATAATTTCGATCAGGTTAATCGCGGAATAGATGCTGACAATCAACCACAGTCGCAGCGAACTGACGGCTCAAACATATCCTGGCGTGGCTGGGAGAGCCCGCGCGCAGGCCACTTCTATGAACTGCAGGGACCCGATGCCGATGCGGTCGGCATGCCGCCAGCGCCAGAGCTCGGTTCAGAGGAACTGTCTGCTGAAATGGCGGAAGTTTATGCGCTTGCGTTGTTGCGCGATGTACCGTTCACGCAAATCATCGACGGTACGGGTGCAGACCCCGTTACCGAAATAAGTGCCTCTGATGTATTGGGTTCACTGGCATCGTTTTCGTGGTTTACAGATAATTCTGAAGACAACATGTCGTTACAGGAGCTCAGAAGACGAGCAGCGCGACGCGTGGATCATGGGCGAGATTTTGATATTAACAATCCTCCTGACACCGAAACGTTCAACCAAGCATTAGCCTTTCGTGGCTCTGCACCGGCGGCTAAAGCTGGGCCATACGTGTCTCAATTCATGTTAGCCGGCAACAACTTAACACCTGCAAATCCACCCTATACGGATTCTTCCGTGGCCTATGGCAGACAGGTTATAGATCAAAAGATAGAGACGTTAAATCCAGGTATCGATTTTATGGTGCATTGGAACGCCTACCTCGATGTTCAAAACGGTGCAAATTTTACAGGCGACACCGACACTCAGGTTAATAAAACTCGGCGCTTTATCACAACACCACGCGACCTTGCAGCTTATGTTCGATACGATGCGTTGTACCAGGCATACCTGAATGCCTGTTTGATAATGCTTGGCGATAATCAATTTAAGGTGCAACAATCTGTAGAACACCCCTACACTGAAATTAATGGTCCGGGCTTCCCTGATGGTAATCGAGGTGAAATGACCGATACACCCGAATCCCGACAGGCCTTTGCAACTTTTGGCGGGCCGCATATATTGTCATTAGTCACCGAGGTAGCAACACGGTGTTTAAAAGCAGTGAGACGGCAAAAGTTCAATTATCATCGCCGAGCCCGCCCGGAGCGCATGGGTGCATTGTTGACGCTACAAGCAACCAATGGCAGCGCAAATGACCAATCCGGTGAACTCGGTGCAAGTACTTCCACTGAAGTGGGGCTGATGCTTAATCAATTGTTGCCGAAAGACGACGATGGCAATGTGTTGCCAAACGCAATGTTGGACTTTGTTAATCAGCACAACCAATCACGACTCGCCGCAGCGGACCCTCATCTGGATGCAGCGGCGGTGGCCGACCCTGGCTGGTTTACCGCGTCAGCGAATTATCTTCTACCCATGGCATTTGCCGAAGGCTCACCCATGCACCCGAGCTACGGCGCAGGACATGCAACCGTTGCAGGTGGGTGCGTTACGATGCTCAAGGCGTTCTTCGATACAACAGAACCTGACGGAACAGCAAAACCCTGGCCAGAGGACTTGGAAGTGTTGCAGGCGAGCAACGACGGCGAAGAGCTTCAGCTAGCACCTGATCGCAGCAACATGACGATTAACGGTGAGCTTAACAAGCTTGCGGCGAACATATCCATTGGCCGAAACATGGCGGGCGTTCACTACTATACCGACTACTATGAGTCGCTGCGTATGGGCGAGCGCGTTGCTGCAGGCATGTTGATTGAGCAAATGAAGCACTACAACGAGCCAGTCGAATTCAGTTTTGAATCGTTTGACGGCGACTTTGTGCATATTTTGAAGAACGACTATGACAGTGCAGACCCTCGTGTGTTTGTCCATCGATGGGTTGATGGCGTTAAGATTGATGTTGGGCTTGATGAGTGGTGGAACCGCCATGTTGTTGATGAGGGTAGTTCAGCAGAGCCAATACAGTTCGCACAAAGTTCTGCTGCCGCGCCGGCGACTGCAAAGGCTTAAACTGGAGTCGGACCATCCACATTGGATGAAAAAAGCGCTGGGCAATTCAATTGCCTGGCGCTTTAAATAGCCCATTTTCTATTCCTATTCAAAACCTGGCGATACAGACGTTTACGCCATGTTCAGTATCGGAAGCAATTCGTAATTACAACCCTGTTGAGTAAATGCTTAAAGCGCTAAAGGTCGCAACTGCAATATCGGTCGGCACGACATATCTCCCAACCTCATTATCGGTCAAGACTGATATCATTAGTAAAAGTAGCGGACAACCTTGTTAGTTTAAAACCAGGCGAGACCTAAACCCATTGCCATAGCTATGCCTGAAGACATCAGCATCTACAACGTTTGCGCAGGTGCTGGCTTAATCCGTGCAACAGTCGTCAGGGTATAACTGCCGACGCTCAATGCTACAGCGCGAAAATGTGACCACATGAAAGTGCACCAACAGAAAACCAGAAACATCGTGCCCTCAACAACACTTGACACAAGCCTGCTTAGAAGCAGACTAAAGGTAAGGCACCTGTTATTTCCGGCACTAATGATGTTGCATCCTCCTTCATTATTTGCAGATCAACATTACAGTTATCGTGGCAACCTGTCAGTACAAGCACAACGATTTACCTCAAACGATGTTCAGATGTTAACAGCTGAAGACTCACAGTCAGCCGCCCTTTCTATCGAATTGACCAAGAACATTAACGATACCAGTAGACTGGTCTTTGAACCGTTTTTTCGTGTAGACAGCCTTGATAACAACAGAAGCCATTGGGATTTTCGCGAACTCAAATACAACACCTGGGGTGATGATTGGGATTTTGAAATTGGCATTGGTAAAGTTTTCTGGGGAGTGGCTGAAACTAGAAACGTAGTCAATATCATTAACCAACTGGACAGTCTCGAGGGCCCTACCACTAATGAAACGCTTGGCCAGCCGATGGCCCACTACACCAGAATCGGTGACTGGGGAAATCTTGAGTTTTTTCTGTTGCCACACTTTCGTGAACGCAGTTTTGCTGGTCCTGAAGGACGCCCAAGGGCGCCGTTCACTATTGACACTGATGCAGCAAGCTACGAATCGAGTGAAGGTGATAAACACATTGATCTCGCTGTGCGCTACTCACATTCTGTTTCATACTGGGATATCGGTATCAATGCATTTAACGGAACCGCCAGACAACCACTGATCGCTTTGCCGTCAAACAGTAACAATGAGACCAACACTGCAAGCCCCTTTTACTATCAAATTCAACACATCAGCACAGACCTGCAAGCAACCCTTGGGAGCTGGTTATTGAAGGGCGAGTTTGCTTATGAAACCAGTGATTTTGTAAAAAGCCATTTTAAGACCGTTTCCGGTTTTGAATATACCTTTTTCGATATCAAGGAGAGCGGCGTTGATCTTGGCATTGTATCCGAATATTTATACGACGGGTCCGGCGCCAATGATTTCAATATTTTCCAAAACGATATTTTGATCGGTATGCGACTTTCGTTAAACGATACGCAGTCTACAGACGCGATTATCGCCTACTCTTATGACATCGACGACGCTTCCGAATTTCTCACTCTGGAATTCAGCCGGAGAATTGCCTCAAGCTTTAAGTTAAACCTTGAGGCAACAACACTAAAAGATGAAAACTATTTAGCGGCAACTTTCGGTTGGTACTTCTAAGTCAAGCTGGAATTTTCACCGACGAATCAGAATCAAGCCCTGAAGCTTCAAGTCTCAATGACTCAAGCCTGGCGTAGACGTATTCGGTAAAGAAACCATGCATTAAAAATCGATGCCCTAAATTCCACGGACCTACCAGATACAGCGGATACTTGTTGTAAGCCATCTCAACCAACGTCGAGTCTCCGATAATCTGACCAATTCTTATCGCAATAGACTGATCAAGGTTAAATCCGTTTATTGCGTCGCGATACTCTTCACGAGTTAACAACAGGCAAAAAAGACACATAAAAAGAGCATGGGAACTTTCGAAATCAAATACCTGTGTTCTTTTTACCGGCAGCGAATAAGATTCTGTGTCTACACTTCGCCAACTCTGCCACGACAGATTTTCGGGCGTTGTCGGGTGTTCAGGACTCACCCAGTGACCGAGCTCCTTGATCATGCGAAACAGTTCTTGATCGTGGTCAACAAAACTGTCAATGATCATATCGTCTACAGATTTCGGGTATAGATTGACTCTACTTGGCGCCTCTCCAGGGCTATTATCAGCCAAAAAATTAAGCGCGTTAGACTCTGTTGCGTAGTGTCGCAGAATTAACTGATTAGCTTCCGGGCTTACAAAATTTCTGCAAAACCAGCAGATAAGTTTCTGCAGTAGTTTGTGGGCGCTGAATTGCGGAAGCGGCAACCGCTTAAAAAACCACACTATATGCAGCAACACTGCAAAAATCAGCTGAAGCACCGGCCTTACTGCCCAGCGCATTGGGTTATTCAGGTCAGCAATCCAAAGATCTACAGCCTTTTGCTCTATAGGTAAGGAATTGTCAATGCGCAGCGCATCGAAAAAAATGCTATTTCCTGTTTTCATTGTCAATTTCTTCTAGTTGCAGCAGATACAAGCGCGCAACAACCTTTGCGGTACGGGTTATTGAGTATAGATGATCTTCACTATGGCAAACCCTATCAATTAAACGGTATAACTCCTCCATGTGTTCACCATCGTGTTCACCGTGATAAGACATAAACTTAGCCGTATTATCAGTTGCAAACAACTGCCTCACATGCTCGGCCCATTGGTTGGCCATCTTGTTGCCAATACCTTCAATAATCCACATGGCCCCAATCATATCAACAGGATTAGGCTGGCTTGCCCGGTACATCATGAAACCGTGTAATGCCTCAGAGCCTGTATTGCGACGGGCTGAAGTAATTGCTTCAGCTTTACCGCCCGCATTAATGAAATCTTGCTCCAGTATTTCATAATCGCGGTGCTCATCATAGGCGTGGCCAATCACTTCTGATCGAACATCGGCGTAGTCGCGCTCAAAGCTCGAAGCGCTCCGGGTAATCCATCTTGAGCCTTCTATTACCTGTTGGCGCATGTTAAGCAATAACAACAAATAGTCCGACTTACTCAGCCGCCCAGACTCAAGTCTTTGCACGATTGGCACATTACTCAAATCCCGTTCAAACTCAAACCATACTCTTATCAAAGAGCGTAAACAGGCCTGACCTTCAGAGGTCAGCACCATATCGCTCAACTCAGCATCTGATTTGGCGTTGTTAACAGGTACCTTCTCTTGCTCTGCGCTGCCGGTTACAGTATCCATCGGTTCTACCCTTTTGTTACGGTTAGCATCATATATGCATTGTTAAAGCGACCACTCTCCGGAACCATACACATGATTTTGTCGCCTTCCTTATAATTTTGTGTTTTCGCAAACTCATCCAGCATAATAAAAAGCGAAGCACAGCCAGTGTTACCACGCTCGTATAAATTGGTATACCACTTAGACTCGGGTATCGCTGCACCGGCTTTCTCAAGCATGTCGAAAATTCGACTTTTAAAATACTCCGATGAAAAATGACAAAGCACATGATCGATAGAATCAACATCGACCTTGTTTTGCTCAATCAAATTTAAAAAACCATCAACACCCAGCTTGACTACATTGTCGAGTAATCTGACATCCTGGCGTATCATTAAGGCACCGGCCGCCTCCGCCTCGGCATAGGTCGGGTAATCTTGCCAACTTCTTGTATCTTCTTTGTCACGTGGCTGCCCCACGCTCATACACACAGGGTATGCATCAGCGTGAGAATAGGATGTTATCCAGTTTATTTCAAAGCACAGTCCACGAGGCTGCGGTTCAAGTAAAAAGGCTCCAGCACCATCTGATAGCATCCATCGTAAAAACTCTGCGTTGAAATCAGGACTGGCGTCTTCTGTGATTTCGTAACGTGTGGCTTTAAACAGCCGGGAAGCCAATTCACTGGCTACCACGAGCGCAGCATCGTGTTCATTATTTGCAAAGCTGTTGTACGCGTATTTAAGTGCCATCATGCCGCTCGAGCAAATGCCATGGCTGGTATTAAGTTCTACGCCTTTCAGTTTCAAGCTGGCCTGAACCATACTGCCAAATCCCGGTAGTACAAGATCTCCCTGGCTGGTAGCACAACTGAGCAAGCCAACACGCGACTTTGATAATTGGCTATTGTCAATACAAGCCTGACCTGCCATTGCAGCCATTTCTGCATTACTGATTGTCGTTCGCTGCTCGCAGTCCATTGCAAAGTGACGGGTTTTTATTCCGTTTGAGGCTAAAATTTTCTTTCGCAATCGACTCGGTTTGTTATTAACCAGACCCAACACAGATTCGATAGTATCGTTATCGACAGGGTCGCCGGGCAAATACATCCCGGTGCTCGTTATAAAGGCACTCATTGGCTTGCGGCCTTACGACGCCTTAACGCTACTAAACAACGAAGATTTTCTTCAGCATAAGGCAACACGCCTAACAACAGCACCATCGACACATAGAACTTAATATAGAAACTGCCGCCAGGCACCACCGTGGCTTTTACGAAATTCATTTGTCCGTGCCAGTTAAACGTGACAAGCTGCATAAACACATCCCACTTTAGAACAATGACGCCCATCAACATAAACAGAGGCAGTGTTGCAAGATAACTGTGAGCGTGCATTTCCCAAACCGATATTCGCCGAATGTCCGTGGTGTAGTGAACATCCCAATGAGCAACCAGCTCATGCAACACCCATGCAACGATGCAAATTAATAAAACCAGAACATTGATTTCAAATAACAGACACAAAATGATAGGAATACCGACCTGAATGCCCATCACAGAGTGCATCAGCGATTCTTTTAAGCCAGATGTTGTTTCTATTTTAGTATGCCGGTGGCACAACCAATCAGCAAAACCTGCGAAAGACCACAACGGCAACAAAATATAAAGCATCAATTTAATAAAAAGTTCTGTCGTATCCATAATGACTGTTCATTTTTCTTAACATTTCGCTTAGCCTAAGGCGTTGTCATTCTTTTTTAAAGGAACTGTTCCTGATCATCGTGGTATGAAATAACAATGTCCGATATGGCTATTTGATCTGTGATCTTGTTTGGTCTTCTAAAAACGTCTCTGATTTTATGCAACCACTGCATTTGCACAAAGACATTGTGCTAACTAATCTAAAAATGAGAGTATCTGATAAATGCTCAGGAAGTGTTGATCGCATTGTATCAGTATGTACCCTTTCAACTTCTTAGCTTCACAATGGCGAAAGCCTTTGTTTTCAAGGGTAATGTCAAGCCCAATGAAAGTTACCCGCACCTATCCCTTGTTATCACTGACACAATAACGACTCATCAGTAGTGCCACAGTTAATCGAGATTATCTACATCGATAAGCATTCAATTGCAGTCATCACATGCAACATGCATACCTGGCACCTTTGCTTTGAACGAATGGCAATGCGACAAATTATCGAGTGACTTCAACAAGAATTCGCCGGTGGATGTACTTGACCAAATTACGCTGTGCATTGTGTTTTTCTCCTGAATTGCTGCACCAAATCGCCGTATTCTTATGGCGAATTCCTTTTTACATAGCTGTTATAGAACTCCAAACCAGTATGCGCTGGACACAATTGATTAAGCTAGTTGAGTCGAATTGAATCATATGGGGTACCATCACTTCGTACCCCACCCCCAGTTCATTTCAACAAAGTCTTGATCAATCTGTTTGCGATCACTACCTGAGCTGAATCGATAATGAAATTGCTTTTTAGTCGCCACAAGTCAACGTGACAAATGCATTCACTAATTCTAGGTAATGACTATTTCATTAAAACTACCAAAATACCATTAGCTTTGCCCCTAAAGACCCGGGGGCACCGTCAGTGACTTCGAAAAGTGCCTGATTGTAAGTTAACTCGGCTGCAATATTTGCTGATGCAGTTCTATAAAAGTGCGTACCAATACCAGCCTCTACACCCCAGCCGGATTCAGATTGACCTTCTCTGAGAAAAGAGCTATTCGCAACGGGGTCGTGCGATTCAGCCCACCTGTACCCGGCCAAACCGACAGCGTAGAGCGCGTGTTTCTTTTTATCCAGATAGTAGTGACCACCAATCGAAACTCCGGTCATGTCAGCAGGACTGTCTGAAACATTATTCAGGTTGAATCCTGCGCGTAAACTAAACTGATCATCTACTCCCCACAGCGCGCCAGCGGCAAAGTTCTCCCCGGTATTATTGGTATCCAGATTAGCTACTTTCGTAGGCCCGAATCCAAGATACGTTTGTCTTGTTACCCTGGTTTTGACTGTGGTGCCAATCGATTCGTTTTCGGTGACGGTATCGACCGTTATACTATTGGCAGCACTAACATCATTTAATGCACCTGTTACCAAGCGTGCCGCGACAACATCCAGGTCGTCAAGACTCGTCGACTTTAACTTGTCGGAATACACTAATTTGCTGTCTTGCGACTTTGTGAGTGTAACGATATAGGTATTGCCAAGCTTTATGGTATCGGCAGTTAACGACCATTGTGAGTTTTCTGCATTAGCAACAACGGTATGTCCCTTTGTTGTTAATTCGTTTTTCACCAATCGTTCGACAGCGGCGGAAGCGGTTGTGCCCTGGCGCGCCTGTTCGACATAAAACGTATCAGCAGACGCTACTACAGGCAACAAACATAAAGCTTTAAGCAGTGATTTGAACATCATTTTCTCCATTGATTATTCTCAGTCCAAAATCAGTATGGGTGACGTTTTTCCTCGCAGCTATCGAAATCCCAAAAGTACAATAATTGCAGACTTTTGGTTGTTCAGACTGTACCAAAGGGTCTACATACGCATATTTAGTTAAACTGTTACGAACCACGCTATAACGAGCACTTTGCGGTATTCTTTTACTTATGGATCATTCAGACAATACACCGCGGTCCGAAGCCAATATGCCCCCAGAACAGGTGAAGGCTCTCAGTAACCTGATGGAGCGGTTGGTTGCGCATCGACCAGGGCTCGATGACAACATACGGCACCAACTTGAAGCGGAATTAGCATCCGCTATTAGTCAGTGTTTTACCGAAGAGTCAGAAAGAATCACCGTCATGAACCCGGTCAGCAGGCCAACCCGTATGCGACTGGGTGTGCTGCTAACCGATGCCGGTCTCGACACCATGTATTCGCAGGAGCACGCCGAGCTATCGGTCAGCGACACAGGCAAGCTGTACCTTGTGTACCGGCGCAGTCAAAGCGGCGACTATGCAATTGAATGGTCACCGGCTACTACACTACCGCCAACCATGATGGATAGTCTCTCTGAGCCGCTGGCCGAAGTGTTGTTAGGTTCTGAGATTGACGAGCCGTGATGTACACCGCATCTCCACAGACGCAACGTAGTTACATTATTCAGAAAATAATTGCGCTGTGCTTGATAGGACTGTTGCCATGTTTCTATCACATTGCAAGCGGTGCCGATTCCTCAACCTCAACTGATTCAAAAACCACACCCGGATTACTGTCCTCTGAGTTTAATCCCGACAATCTCGGGGTGGTTGGTGTTGCACATGTAACAGGGGTTATTAACCGCACCAATCGGCGTTACTTTGAGCGCGCGGTACAACAGGCTAGAGAAAAAGAGCTCGACACCCTGATCGTCCATATAGACACAGATGGTGGTGAGGTCTTTGAGGCGCGTGAGATGCTGCGCCTAGCCCTTGATCAAGCTAAAGACGGACCGAAGCTGATTGCGTTTGTCGACTATCGGGCAATATCGGCTGGGGCAATGATCGCCTACGGTCACGATGCGATATTTATCAACGAAACAGCCTCTATTGGCGACATCGGCGTCATTTTTATTTCTCGCGAGGGTGAGATGAAGTACGCACCTGAGAAAGTGGAGACCGTCGTTCGAACGCTACTCACACAGGCCTCAGAGACGCGCGGGTGGAGTAAAGGTTTGTTGCTGAAAATGACAGCGCGCAACCAAACCTTATACCGCGTAACCCATAAAGACGGACAACAGGAATACATTATTGAAGACGACTTTCCCGGTTATCTGGCTGCTCACCCTGAGATTGATCGGAACGACAACGCGCAAGTAATCGATTTTCGCGGCAAAGACAGGTTGTTGACCTTCACCGGGAAGGAAGCCGTTGAACTTGGCATGGCAACCGGCTTTGCTGAGACACTCGACGATTTGTACGACACACTGGGCATAAATAAAGATGAGGTAATTGACCTGACACCAACGCCCATTGAGCAATTAGCATCGCAACTGGCTTTGTTTGCACCGATGCTGGCAGGCCTTGCTTTGCTGTTTTTGATCTTTGAACTCAAGACACCCGGCGTTGGTTTATGGGCGGGAATTGCGGCCATTCTGGGCGCTTTATTTCTGTTATCACAATACGTTCTCGATCTCGCTAACCACTTTGAACTGATTCTGTTGATACTTGGCGTCGTCCTGGTTGCGATTGAGGCAATGACATTCATCGCAGGGGGCATTCTGGCACTTGTCGGGCTGTTTGCAATATTCGCCGGACTTGTCATGATGTTTCTGCCCAATGAATTCGACTTTGACTTTACCGACCCGCGCTTTGTGGATGCGCTGAGCAGTGCTGGTATCAGTGCCGCGATGTCCGTTGCCATAATGGCAATCGGTATCGTATTCTTTATATACAAACTACCTAAATCTCGACTGGCATCCAGGCTGGCTGTCAATGAGGAAATCACTGCAACCTCCGACACCGCTTCGAGCGGAGAAAGTCGTTATTTGGTTGGTCAGGTTGGTGTGGCGATCGATCATCTGCGACCAGCCGGCATGATCGAGATTGATGGACGTGCGCACAATGCCACTGCCGAGCACGCAGCCTTTATCGACAAAGGCAGTTCTGTGCGTGTAATCGACGTGAAGTTTGGTGAGCTGTTGGTGCGATCAGAAACCAATACAGTAATAGGAATCAACAAATGACGCCTGAGCCGATGCAAGCGTTGCTGTACGCGATCGGGCTGTTGGGTCTTGGCCTGGTACTGTTGATACTTGAAGTATTCATTATTTCATTTGGCTTACTGTCCGTACTGGCTTTTACAGCGCTTGCAGGTTCACTGTACTTTGCGTTTCAGGTTAATACGCTAATCGGTTGGCTGTTTGTCGTGGTTACACCGGCACTGGTATACCTTATTTTTCGCTACGGTATCCGATATATAAAACAATCCAGTGTGGTTCCGAAAGACGAAATTACTGCCGACGCTGGGTATCGCCATGCAGCATCACGCCTTGGTATCGAGGTTGGATCACAAGGCGTGCTAGTGACACCAACCCGCCCGAGCGGACGCGCGCGCTTTGATCACGGCGAGTGTGATGTGTACGCACCCGGGTCGGCACTGGAATCCGGAGATAGTGTGGTGGTGACCAGTATCGAAGGACCGACAGTTACAGTGAGTCGAGAGCCTACTTAAGTTACATTAAATTGGGAGAAAACCGATGATTCCATGGAGTCTGATTTTCACAGCCATCGTTGCATTAATTGGCTTTGCAATACTTGCGCTAATCTGGAATGCGTTCTGGCTTTGGTGGCAATCTCTTTTATCGAATGCACCAGTGGGCTTGCTGCAAATCATCTTCATGCGGTTTCGTAAAGTGAACCCGAACGTGATCGTTAACTCACGCATCACTGCCAAAAAGGCGGGCATCGAAATCTCACCAGACCAACTCGAAGCGCACTATCTGGCCGGCGGCGACGTACAGCGTGTGGTTCACGCGTTAATCTCTGCACACAAAGCAGACCTTGGACTCGAATACGATCGCGCCTGTGCAATTGATCTTGCAGGACGCGACGTGAAAGAGGCAGTGGATACCTCTGTCAATCCTAAAGTGATTGACGTGCCCTCTGGTGCGATGACCAAATCCAGCATCGACGGTATCGCAGGTGACGGCATTCAACTTAAAGTCAAGGCGCGCGTAACGGTACGCACCAACCTCGACCGACTGGTCGGTGGCGCGACCGAGGAGACGATTGTTGCACGCGTCGGTGAAGGCATAGTGACAACCATTGGGTCGGCAGAAAATCATATGCAAGTACTGGAGAACCCCGATCGTATCTCAAAAGTAGTGCTTGAGCGTGGCCTCGACTCAGGAACCGCATTTGAAATCCTGTCCATAGATATTGCTGATATCGATGTCGGTGACAACATCGGTGCGCGCCTTAAGATCGATCAAGCCGAGGCCGATAAGCGCGTGGCTCAAGCACAAGCCGAGCGCCAACGTGCATTGGCCGTTGCCCGCGAACAGGAAATGACAGCACTGGTCGAAGAAAACCGCGCCAAGGTGGTACTAGCAGAAGCTGAAGTTCCGCGCGCTATGGCGGACGCGTTTCGAAGCGGTAACATGGGCGTGATGGATTACTACAACATGCAGAACGTGGTTGCAGACACCAGTATGCGCAGCAGTATTGGTCAGGATGACCACGGTCGTAACATCAACCCTGGCGAGCCAGAGTAAAGGCAAGGAAGCTTAAGTCATGAATGCGAATTCAAATCAAGGACCGCCGGATCTCAACGTAGTCTTTCGCGAAGTGTTTTCTTTCCTGTTCAAAAAAAGGAAACAACGCAAGAAACCACCAGAGCAAAACCGTTTAAAACGTGTACTCGAAAAAGCTGCAAAGAAACACAATGAAAAATCGCGCAGGCCCGGTCAACCAGCTGCCAAGACCAACATTGATAGGCAAGCGCAGCAACACGTGCAACGCCAAACCAAAAAGAAGGAGGCTGTATCTGAAGCACGAGTAGAGCCGGCAACTGTCGAAAATGATACCCGTACCATCGCGCAACGCATCAGCGACCATGAACAAAGCCGATCACGCCCCGCCGTGTCGACAAAAGCTGCCAACACGGGTCGGCAAAACGTCAGCGCCAACTCTTCCCGCACATGGTTGCATGATCCTCGCTCACTGCGGCAGGCCTTCATACTAAAGGAACTGCTCGAGCCACCGATAGCGCTGCGCAAACGTCCTCGTCGACGGTATTCTTGATAGAAGGGACGCATAGCTCTCCATGACAAGAAAACAAACTATCGCCATTGTTCGACATCATCACGGTGACCTCGATGATATTGCCAGCGTGCATTTAACGGCCAGGGGGTTTGAAGTCGACCATATTTATCCGTTTGAAGAGACTGCGCCGAACTACGGCTTACAACAGATCGGTACACTTGACGGATTTGCTGGTACGGTCATAATGGGTGGCGCTCAGAATGTTACCGAGTTAAACGACTTACCCTATCTGCAAAGAGAAGTTGACTGGATTCAGTCCTGTGTTGATGCACAGATTCCGGTAATAGGCATTTGTCTCGGCGCACAACTTCTGGCTCACGCGCTAGGCGGATCGGTTTTTCCACATGTCGATGGTTTGTGCGAGTTCGGGTATGAAACCATTTACCCGAAAAATGCCGAAACGAACAGTTGGATAGATAAGCCGTACCAAATGGTGCAAGCTCATTTTCAGGGTTTTACTGTGCCACCAAAATGTACTGAGCTTGCTACAGGTACCCGCTTTGCGCATCAGGCATTTCACTATCAAGAAAGCGCTTTCGGGTTTCAGTTTCATCCCGAAGTGTCGCAGACGATGTTCAGCGAGTGGCAGCGTGCCGATTGGGCCCATGAGTTTTATAACGCGACCGGAGCGCAGCCCCGCGATGAAGCCAGTCGCGACAATGAACGCAACAATGCATTACAAAAGCAATGGTTTTGCTCCGTACTCGATCGAATTTTTATCGCCAGTTGAACCGAGCCTTAACCCGTAATTGAGCGCGGCTAAGAACCACCCATCGAATCAAATACAATACCGGTAAACACATCGGTTTTCATAAACCCGTTACCCCAGGTTTTACCAAGTTCTTCCAATGGGTTGGCTGCCACAATATCTTCGCGTGACTGACCTGCGGAAACCAATGGCGACATGATGGATTTGACCTCATTCAACATGGCCAGGTAGGTTTCCAGATCTGACTTACTCGATAACGGTCCATGCCCAGGAATGATCTTGGTATCGTCATCCACCAGAGAGAGTGCTTTTTCCGCGGCACCGATTACACCATCCAGCGAACCGCCACTGCCTGTATCAATAAACGGGAAGAACCCATTAAAGAACGTATCGCCCATGTGCAAAACATTGGCCTCGGTAAACAGAACAATCGAATCACCGTCTGTGTGCGCCACCGGAATGTGCATGACTTGAATTTGAGTTTCGTTGAAATAGAAGTTGACGTTGTCGCTGAAGGTTACAACCGGTAGGGCCGTATCAGGAGAAGCCGGCACTTCCCGGCCAAAGGCTTTCATAAACTGTTTGGTTGACATTCGCTCCCTGACATTTTCATGGGCAACTATTACAGCGCCAGCCGCACCGAAATTCTCGTTTCCACCGGTATGGTCGCCGTGCCAGTGAGTGTTGATGACATAGGAAACTGGTTTGTCGGAGAGCTCTCCAATAGATGCAAGGATTTTCTCGCTTAGCGGAGCAAATTGATCATCGATAACAAATACCCCGTCGTCACCAACGGAAACACCAATGTTGCCACCTCTGCCGGTCAGCATGTACACGCCACCTGACAATTCGGTGGTTTCGATTTCAACCTTACTGAAATCCTGCTGCTGCGCAACAACTGGCAGAACAGGTAGTGCTAACAGACTAAAACTGGCTACAATGCCGCGAAAAAACCTCATCTTGAAAGTCATACTACATCCCCTCTGTGCGTAGTCAACATCATAAGGCAGCCAGCCTGCATTGGCAATGTAAACGGTATTGGATCAGCTCTACGCCATGTAAGATGAACCACTGGAGAATCAACGTTAAATCGAGGTTCTTCGTCGCAATGGCTATCAGCACCTATTCATAAAGCTATATGTAATTGTTATTTAAGCTCATGCTATGCTGTCATTTCACTTACGCTATTTGACACCCCGTTCAACTGGAGGGTTTCCCATGGTGCTTAAATCTAATCACACTATTTCGCTTCAGAAACATTGGCTGTTGCGTGCTATTTCGCTTGCCAGCATTACGCTGCTAATCCTATTTTTTCATCCAGCTGTCAAAGCGGAAGAATCAAAACCGGAACGCGGTGAGTTTATCGGTGCAATGGACGTAGAGTACCCAGACTGGTTTAAAGTCAGCTTTATGGAACTTGAGGAAGATGTTGCAGAAGCTGCAGCCGAGGGCAAAAGGCTGATGTTAATTTTTCATCAAAGCGGTTGCCCGTATTGCAATGCTTTTGTGGAACGTAATCTTGCCCAAAAAGATATCGAGGAAACCTTGAAAACAAAGTTCGATGTCATCGAACTTAACATGTGGGGAGACCGTGAAGTTGTCAGCGTTGGTGGCGAAACCTATAGCGAAAAAGAATTTGCCAAAGCATTGAGTGTGCAGTTCACACCAACCATTCTGTTTTTAAACGAACAAGGTAAATTGGCACTGCGACTCAATGGGTACTATGGTCCAGATCGGTTTCGTGCGGCATTGGAGTACGTAACCAACAAGATGGAAGACCAGCAAGCGTTTTCTGAATTCCTGGAAGCTAAAAGCGGACCTGCCTCAGAGCAATCTCTGGTTACCAGGAGTTACTTTACAGGGCCTATCGAACAGCTGAGTGATCGGCCCGGTGCAGGTGATAAGCCACTTCTGGTTCTCTTTGAACAAGGTGATTGCAAAAATTGCGAAACGCTGCATGACAAGATCTTATCCAAGCCTGAAAGCCAGACTTTGTTATCCGAATTTGATGTGTACCAGATCGATATGTGGGGACATGACTCTTTCAAGACTCCAGCCGGAGTTGATACCACTGGCCGAGAATGGAGTAAGGAGCTGGATGTCAGCTACGCACCCACAATGATTTTGTACGCAGCCGACGGTACTGAAGTGATTCGCTCAGAATCATTTTTTAAAACGTTTCATACACAGTCCATCCTGGATTATGTAGTCAGCGAGGCATGGCGTGAGGAGGCAAGTTTCCAACGCTACATCTCTGCTCGGGCCGACGAATTTCGTGAGCAAGGTGAAGACGTCAATATCTGGGATAAAATTGAGTGATGCGATACATCACTCTATATTGCTGACCTACAATATTGGAAGCCATGTCAAAATCGATAGTGGGCTGAGTCTTACTCGCCCTACGCATGCCTTGACTGAACGCACAGTGGCTGGGCGCCCCTTCATTTTGAAATGGCTTCTAATTTGATGAAAACGGAGCAGGACGAACCCATAACCAGCTCATCAGCACCAACAGCCCAAATACCGTATAGCACATAGCGAATACCCAAGGCGGTGCCTCGTAATACAGGAGCTGGCCTACCCAGTGAGAAATGAAAGTACTCGAATAAAAAGTCTCTCCCGCCCTCTCACGAAACCACATTTCCAGGGTTGTAAGAGGACATACGATGCCGAACCAGGATTGCAAGACAACCACACCAATGGTGACAACATGGGTTAAACGAAACCACGCATTCCTTACCCAATGCCACCGCAGTACTTTCCCGGCGAAAATGAGTATTAATCCGAATATAACGAAGCACACGACCAGAAAATGGGCGAAGAGTGTTACATCTGCTGCCAGTAACAAGAGCGAATTTGAATTCATGCTGCCACCGACGTGCCAGTGCCAAGAAAAAACTATTTTGCTTTAGCTCAATTCCGATTTCAATTGAATTCTATGCACTTTAAACATCACAGAAGCTTCCTCTGATTTCGCTCTCATGTTTGTTGCAAAGTTTGCCGATCCCACGTTTTGGTAAAAAAGAAAATGATAGCCAATGGTGGGCAAATAAGGATTCCAATTGCCCAAACATGCTTTTTATTACCCAAAGCCTTAAAGAGAGCAATTGGCGTAGCAATGGCTATTGCAATAACCATACTGTTGATAATGCACCCAACAAGGTCTGTACTAAGGGATTCTACTGGGTTAGCGTTGCGCCAAAAACACAAGCCAATTGCAACCAGCGTTGGCAACCCCACACATAACCATCGATAACGCCAGAAATATGAAGCGATACTGTCTAAAAAGCGTTCTACTGCACGGCTAATATTACTCTGCTTCTCAATGTCCTTATTGTGAAAGAAGAAAACTATGGCCAATGGTGGAAGTAGTAATAGCGCCAATAACCATTGCAACTTGCCTATTGCAAATGAATAATTTAACGAAACGAGCCACATAACAATAAACGCTACCATCAAACCGAAAAGTGCAGCACCCTGAACTTTGGACAACTCAGCACCGCTCACATCCTCAGTTGTAAAGCCTGCGAAAACGGCGATCAGCACTGGCACAAGAACATAAATCCAGCGATACCGCCACAAGTGAAATGCAATTGGCTGCACTAATTTCACATGAACGTGATGCAGGTACGAACCAATTTCATGAATAAATATGAATAAAATGGCAGTCAAGAGACCTAATGACGCACCAAATGAGGCGGTTGCCTGAAATCTTTCTGCTAGTGGCTCATGATTGAAAAAGAAGTACAGGACGCAACTTAAGGCCCATGCAGGAATCAATATCCAGAATCGGTAAAACCATTTGCTTGATTTGAGCGGCGGTTTGACTGATTGCGTATGCCGAACAACCGAATCTGCAGCCGCGTTTGAACCACTGTTATCGTTTTTCTGACTTTCAGTCATCATTGTATGCGCGAGTGTGATGATGCAGCACACACAAGTTGCTATCACAAATTAAAAGCCTGTTCGCGCTTTGACGTTTTTCTTGCATAGCGCCTATTATGTCAGAAACAGCGAATGGCCATTCAATTGCGGCATTCAATAGGGCATATCGATTTCGACCTACTTAACTTCTACACCTCCACCAAATCCGAAAACACCACCAATTCCAGCTTTAACATTACCTTTGGCGCTGAAAATACTATCCTCTTTTTCCTTGCCTTTAGCTTTTCCTTCATCAGTTCCTTTGTCTACATTCTTTCCTTTGTCTTTATCATCGACTCTGCCAACATTGGCGGAAAAACCAACTTCACCAGAGACACCCAACCCCCCTTCAATGTGGCCGCTGACGGTTATGGTGCGATCAAGAGCTGGCGCAACATCAACATCGGGAATATTTGGCACTTCGCGATCAAGAACTGCTTCCACAACAGGGTCGACATAGTTGTTGTAAGCGTCGACAGTCGAGTCGACCACACCTTGAACAACGTCAGATACGGGACCAGTATCTATCTCAATGCTGCCCTCTAACTTCGCGTCCACACCCATCACTTCGGCGCCAGCCCCTACGTCGACATTTCCGGTGAACTCACTGAAGTCAACGCTTCCAGTAGCCCCCGCGTTTGCGCCAGCTGTACCAACTTTAAGATCTCCATCCACGCCAACGTCTACTATTTCAGTGTCTAACACGTCTATATCAGTCGATTTTTCGTACGCTGTTCCTTCTACTTCAAATTCTCCTGCAGACGCTGAAAATTCAAGGCCATCGCGATTGACACCTGGTGTGTTGTAATCCATGTCGTAAGCGCCAACTGTCGTTTCAACGCCATCAACCGTTTCTTGTGAAACATTGCCAGATGCTGACTGGTCTTTCGATAGAAATTCCCTGGCTTCGTCATAATCCATTGGAGTGACAGCACTTAAGCCTGTTGCAGCTGTATGAGCGGCTTTTTCAGCAGCAGCTTCTGCAGCGTCAGCCGCTGCGTCTGTAGCTTCACCAACGGAGTCTAATGCGTCAGTTGCATCACTCCGAATTTCATCTCTTAAAGACTGACCCGCACTGGATGTTGTGGACGACATACCAGATGTGCCCGGGCCATCTTGTCGACCTTTGCCAGATGAGCCAGGGCTTGGTGATGGACTTGGAGTCGGACTCGGGCTTGGAGTTGGGCTAGGGCTTGGAGTTGGCGACGGACTCGGCGCAAAACCAGATGTACCAGGGCCGTCTTGTCTGCCTCTGCCAGATGAGCTAGGGCTTGGTGATGGGCTCGGACTTGGGCTCGGACTTGGACTTGGGCTCGGACTTGGGCTCGGACTTGGGCTCGGACTTGGGCTCGGACTTGGGCTCGGACTTGGGCTCGGACTTGGGCTCGGACTTGGACTTGGGCTTGGGCTTGGGCTTGGGCTTGGGCTTGGGCTTGGG
>CALIMV010000362.1 GCA_938045275.1 uncultured Granulosicoccaceae bacterium | reverse complement strand
CCAGCGGGCTAGCGTATAAGCGCGCTGGTCGTCGTTGCCATCCTCGCCAGTGACATCCAGCACTGCCCTTCGGATCGACGCCTAGCCCAGCACGCTTATACGCTAGCAGAGACGTAAGGGAATTAATCAGAGGCTCCCTAGGCTTTAATACGTAAAAACACTATGTAAAAAACTGTATCTAACTGGTTTTTCTGCCACTGTCACAGTTCGGCAAGTCAGCGCCAATGGTGGCCCTTCAGCGGTGAGACGAATGTCTGATTTATGGCTGTTACTTACCACACGTTTATCATCAAAATCAATGTTCAAGCGATACTGATGCTCTGTTTATTGCTGATTCTGTGTGCTTTTGACCCAGCGATTCTAAGTTGTGCTAGGTTAGATATTCACGGTACTCGTTGAACTTCTCTGAGAAACGTCATCCAATAGATGGTTACTAATTTCTCAATATTTGTTCCCTGTGTTACAACAACGCTATTATCAGGCGTAAGGCACAGCTTTTTTGGCTGGACTCACTACCATGTGCTGGCACCTCGCATTTAGAATATTTATGCTGGTCCTCGAAGGAATTAAATTAATGCAACTCAAGTGTAGCTTTGGTCAGAAAAGTGATCAAAAAAGTCGATTCGATCGGTTTTGTCGACTATCTCCAATGTCGGGCGTTGGTGTCACCATTCAACCTAACTCATGTCGCCAAATGGGTCAGCGTTTAGTATGCATATTAGTATTAATTGTAGGTGCATTATCAAGCTCTGTCGCATTTTCCGACAATCGAACAGTTGCTATTGAATCGCTCTCACCAACACTCGAACACCGAGTAGAAACCGAGCGCATTGTGCAGTTGATGCAACGGTACCATTACAAACCCGTACCCGTCGACGATGAACTGTCTGAACAGATATTTGATCGCTATCTGGAAACCCTGGATCCAGAAAAGAGTTTCTTTCTCGCGAGCGATATTGAAGAATTCAGCCAATTTCGTTTCGAGCTTGATGATGTGCTACGCGACGTAAAGTTGAATCCGGTATTTGATATTTTCAAACGATTTCGGCAAAGAATGGATGAGCAGGCGATGGTTGCGCAAGGCCTGCTGAAACGCAAATTCGATTTTACCATTGATGAGAATTACACCTTCGACCGCGAAGACGCACAGTGGCCACAATCACAAAAATCCATGGACGAGCTGTGGCGTAAGCGAGTTAAGAACGACATTCTAAATTTGCGCCTGGCCGACCAATCTAACGACGAACTGATAGAGACTTTAGAAAAAAGATACAAGCGAATGGCAACCCGAGTGAGTCAATACGGTGCCAATGACGTCTTCCAGTTTTTTATTAACGCATACACCCAGTCTGTTGAACCACATACATCATATTTTTCGCCACGCAGTTCAGAAAATTTCAATATCAACATGAGCCTTTCGCTGGAAGGCATAGGTACAGCGTTGCAAACAGAAAACGAATACACGGTTATACGACGAATTATCGCAGGCGGACCGGCGGCTCTCAGTGAACAAGTCAGTGTAGATGATCGTATTGTTGGGGTAGGTAACGGTGAAGATGAAGAAATAGTTGATATCGTTAGCTGGCCCCTTGACGAGGTAGTAGATTTGATTCGTGGCCCGAAAGGGTCAACTGTGCGACTGAAAATCTTGCCAGTCAGTGCGCCAGCAGGTTCACCACCAAAAATCATTACGCTTGTGCGTGACAAAATCAAACTGGAGGAACAAGCAGCAAAAAGCTCAGTAGTTGAGGTAACGAATAATGAGCAAATGAAACGCATTGGCGTCATTGACCTGCCTACCTTTTATCTTGATTCTGCTGCGCAGGCTGAAGGCCAATCTGATTATCGCAGTACCACTCGCGATGTACAGCGCCTGCTAACAGAGCTTACCGCCTCTGACAATGCTGTTGACGGGGTCATCATAGATCTGCGTGGCAATGGTGGAGGTTCATTGGTTGAAGCGACACAAATGACAGGCCTGTTTATAAAAGACGGCCCGGTCGTTCAAATCAGAGAAGCGAGCGGGCAAGTATCCGCACAGGAAGATGACGATCCAACTGTCGCTTACGACGGACCATTAGCGGTTTTGGTTGATCGCAACAGCGCATCCGCATCGGAGATATTTGCAGCCGCTATTCAAGATTATGGTCGTGGGGTTGTATTGGGAGAGCCCACATTTGGAAAGGGCACAGTTCAAAGTGTAGTGCCGCTGGACCAGGAGGGTAAGCTTGGTCAGTTAAAAATAACCATCGCCCAGTTTTTCCGAGTTAATGGAGAGGGAACCCAGCATCGTGGCGTAGTGCCGGACGTTCTGTTTCCTACATCCGTGGATTCTGTTGCACAAGGCGAACGTGGATTGGACAATGCGTTAGAGTGGGCGGAAGTCTCAGCTGACAAGTATGATAAATGGTCAGCAAACAAACCAGATTTCAAACAGCTACAAGCCCAACACGAATCACGATACCGAGCCAACGATTGGTTCGATTTGTTAGTAGAAGAACTCGAAGTTCAGCGAACCGATCGAGCGCAACAGCATATTAGTCTGGTAGAGACAATCAGAGAGGAGAAAAATGTGGCCCGCGGTTCTGATCGCGAAGAACGGTTGCAGCTCTATCGAAAAGCGTTCGGAGCGTCCGGCAGCGACACTGATAACGAAAATGATGAAGCTGAGATACCGGATATCATTTTGGATGAAGCGGCAAATGTGCTAATTGATGCCACGAATGAATTACGCTGAATGGGAAGATGTTTTGTAGGGCCAATTTCTGTGTGCATCTTTACAATTGTGCATCTTTAAAATGGATCTTTATAATGGATCTTTATAATGGAGTGAGTTGAAAAATTCGGGTTAATAGCGGATACCCTTATTTCAACTCCTCCAGAGACTCATGTATTGCTTCAATGTGTGCTAAATGACGACGACCAACAGCACCCAAATTGTCCAGAGTAGCAAGTGCTAACTTTCGCAATATCGAAAACGTTCCTGCATAAGAATCAAGTATCTGTGGTGTTGCCACTGCACAGGCAAGGTTCCATCTCACTTCTTCGGGGGGTTTTCGTATACTCGGGTCGGCAATCAAGGCTATATCAGCGCCAGTATCTGCAATCGTACTGATAAATTGTCTGAACCCCTTAGGTACTCGTCGTAAACCTACCAAGAGCACAACATCACCTGCTGCGACTCCGGCAATGCCTTCCGCTAATGTTTGCCCAGGCGCATTGAGCATTTCCACGTCAGGTCGAAATTGAGACAGAATTGAACGACCATATTCAGCGGCAATGTAGCTATTGCGAAACCCAGCCAACCGAACGCGTGGTGCCGTTGCCAAATGATTCGACAATTCGCGTATCACAAGGGGATTGAGTTGTGAGAAACTGGTGTTCAGTAGCTCGGTCTCGACGACCAAAGTCTGTGACAGACTTTGAGCATCAGCATCACAACTCTCTGCAAGATATAAAGGCGAACCTACGGCACGCATTGCACGAGCTTCACGCCGAGCGTCATCGTACGAGCCGTAACCCAACCGGCGAACGAAACGAGAGATCGTCGCATTAGATACACCCACGTGCTCGGCTAACTCAGAGGCCGACCAAAGTGCCAGCTCGCCTGGCATATCCAATACACGATCGGCTGCCTTTCTTTCACCGGTCGGCAAATCGTTGTATACCTGATGTATTCGCTGTGTGAGCGAAAGTGCAGGTGCTGGTGTATTCGACTTCGACATTGCCAACATCATAACTGAAAATAGTTTTTTATCATATTGACAATACGAAAAATATATTTCATGATGGAGTCAATATCTCATGCTCCACTTGTCGGCCCGATAACTTATGAGCAACATTGCTTCACGTGCAAAAATTTGGAGCATGCGTGTTAACTGGATAGTTGAACGCATCACAGTTGCGTTGCTGATTTTGCTGGTATTGGATGTCTGGCTTGGGGTTTTGGTCAGATACGTTGTGCCGCTCCCTTTGACTTTCACCGAAGAACTGGCGCGTTACCTGATGATTTGGATGGCGCTTTTAGCCGTGTCGAGCGGTATTGCTTATCGGGAACATATTGGTGTTACCTTCTTGTTTGACCGCTTCTCGATTGTTACCAAACGATGGATGGCACTCACATTCGACGTAATTGGTTTTGCCTTTTTCTTTGCGCTGCTGTGGTATGGCATTGGGTTCACAGAGCGCGGATTCTCCAGACTAACAATGATTTACGCCATGCCAAAAGGCTATGTGTTTGCTGGCGTACCTCTAGCGGCGTCTGTTGCGTGTATACAACTTGCGTTAACGGGAGTTCATGATTTTTATAACACCACTGGTGGTCCAGTAACCGACAAGCCAGACGTCGGCAATGGTGGCGTCCGTTGATTAGTGCCTACCTGGTACCAATAGTATTTTTCTTGTGCCTTGCACTGGGTATGCCAGTAGGCATAACAATTGGTGTGGCTGGCATGGTAGGCATCCTCGATATGGGCCCACGGTTTATGGCCATGGCACCTGATCGTATATTCGCCGGTCTGGATTTGTTTCCGTTTCTCGCTATGCCTTTTTTTATATTAGCAGGTGAAATCATGAATCGTTCAGGCATTACCAACGGACTGGTGAAGCTTGCTGACGCACTGGTTGGTTGGTTGCGAGGTGGCATGGCGCATTCGAATATGTTGGCGTCTGTTATGTTTGCAGGCATTACAGGTTCGGCCACTGCTGATGCCGCCGCGTTCGGCAACACGCTGGTGCCCGCGATGGAAAAGGCAGGTTATAAACGAAGCTATGCGTGCGCAGTTACCGCTGCAGGATCCATAATAGGCCCGACGATACCACCATCCACTTTGGCTATTATTTATGGCTCAATAATGGGTGTATCAATTGCCGGACTATTTGCGGCTGGCATCCTGCCGGGCTTGTTGATATGCATTGTCTGTATGACGTTAATAGCCTTGACCGCCAAACGCAAGCAACTACCCAAAGGCGAAGATGGTCCAAGTTTTCGGGCGGTCATTGCTGCACTGCGAGAAGGGTTTCTCGCGGTCCTGTTACCCATTTTTATTCTTGGTTCAATCCTGTTTGGCATTGCCACACCAACAGAGGCTGCAGCTATTGCTGTTGCCTATGCACTGTTTGTGGGAGGGGTGGTTTACCGAGCACTAACATGGCAAGATCTCTATGCAATATGCGTAAGAACTACTCGTATCACAGGGGTGATATTCCTTATCATCGCATCAGCAACTATTCTGGGCTGGTGGATGACTTTCAATCAGATTCCACAGGCAATTGCAGAAGCACTGTTAGCCGTTTCAAGTAATCCTCAGGTGGTGATTGGTTTAATCGTGTTATTGCTGCTGGTTATCGGCATGGTGATGGATATCAACGCAACGCTGATCATTCTTGCACCTGTACTGGCGCCTTTAACTTTACAGCTTGGAATGGACCCTGTTCATGCAGGCATTATGATTATTCTTGCGTTAAACATATCGCTTATGACCCCGCCTGTAGGCGCTTGTCTGTTTGTACTTGCATCGGTCACCGGCGAAAAAGTAGAAACAATTACTATCGAATTATGGCCGTTCATCCTGGCCGAAATAGCCATATTGTTACTCATTGCTTTCTGGCCAGATCTCACCCTTTTCATACCGCGGTTGTTTGGATTATAGAACCGCTTTACTACTATAAACGGAGAAAACCATGAAATGTATAAGAGTATTGGGTATTGGTCTTGCATTGGCTTTCTGTGCCACGCAAGCCTTTGCTGCAGATGTCACTATCCGACTTGCACATTTGAACCCGGAAGACCCTTTTCAAAGTCATTCAGGCTCCATGGCTGCTGTTTTCAAGAGCCTCGTTGAATCAAACTCGAATGGAGAGATTGAAGTAAAGCTGTTCCCAAATGGACAGCTGGGCAAAGACAATGAAGTCATAGAACAAGTCCGCGGCGGCATTGTCGAAAGCACAATCTCATCCGCGGGTGGAATTGCGCAACACTACGAGCTGGTGGGTGTTTTCGATATCCCGTTTGCTTTTCCCAACATTGGCGTGGCAAGCCGCGTTATAAGCAAACAATCCAGTTTCGGCGCCAAATTTATTGGCGATCTTGAGTCCTCAACAGGATTAAAAGTGCTCGGCTTAATAGATTCGGGAGGATTTTTTGCATTTACCAATTCGAAAAAACCGATTCAGACTGTTGCCGACATGGAAGGTCTGCGTATTCGTACCATGACTCTGCCAACACATGAGGCCATTGTGTCATCACTAGGGGGTCAGCCAACCCCATTGCCATGGGCAGAGGTTTATACGGCACTACAAACTGGCGTGGCCGATGGGCAGATGAATCCTGTACCCATTATTGCTTTCGCTAAGTTCGATGAAGTGCAAAAGTATCTTTCAGTAACTAATCATGTCATTACCCCGTATGTGTGGACTATGAATGATGATTTTTACAACGGATTGTCCGATGAGCACAAGAATCTGATTAATTGGGCAGCAGAAGTTGCCACCGAATCAGGCCGCTCAATGAGTCGCGTCATCGAAGCATCTGATCGAGGATTGCCGGCGCTTGCAGAAAAAATGGAGGTCAATGTGCTTCCGCCAGCAGAGCAGGCGAAATTTGCCGAGGCCGCACAGCCTGCAGTGAGATCATTAATTGAAAAGCAATATGGCGCACCAGGTGTTGAAATGCTTGATTCATTACTATCCTCGATAGAAGAAGAAAAAAAGGCGTTTTAAATAATAACGCGTAATTGTTGTCTATTTCCGGAGGAATTGTGCCTCCGGATACCAGTGAGTGTAAACATGACGTATGAAATTCATCGGCGGGAAGAGGGTACCAGCAGTCCATTTACCCTGGTCGTCAATTCAGCCGCTTCGCGCAAAGCGACTTGGTCAGCCGATCAAAATGCGATATTAAACGATCAATCCTTCCAGAACGCCTGTGACTTAATTCGTACCTGGGACGGATACGAGCCAACACCTTTGCATGACCTTCAGGCGTTGTCGAATCAGATTGGCGTTGACTCAATAGCATACAAAGATGAATCTCAGCGGTTCGGGTTAGGCAGTTTCAAAGCATTGGGCGGTGCATACGCAGTAGCGCGGCTGCTGCACGCTAAAGTTAAAGGGCTTGGAAGTCAGGACATTCCACTATCCAACGTCGTTAATCGTCTTCATGATGATATCGTTCAGAACATCACTGTCTGCTGCGCCACCGATGGAAATCATGGTCGTTCTGTTGCGTGGGGAGCACAAACATTTGGTTGTAAATGTGTGATTTTTATTCATGAAACGGTTTCAGAAAGTCGCAAACAGGCAATTGAATCCTATGGAGCGAAAGTTATACGATGCAATGGTAACTATGACGACAGTGTTCGAGAGGCGCAAACTACTGCTGCCCAGAATAACTGGTTTGTTGTCTCTGACACGTCCTATCCTGGCTACATGGATGTACCAAAAGATGTGATGCAAGGCTATGAGCTAATGGCATTTGAGGCCTTTGAGCAATTGGAAAAACCCCCGACGCATATTTTTATTCAAACCGGAGTCGGTGGTATGGCCGCAGCCGTTGCAGCTCACGCCAAACGTCGATGGGGCAACAATCGGCCACGTATCATTCTTGCTGACCCGGATAAATCAGCTTGTTGGGTTGACAGTTTTCGCGCCGGGAAGCCCAAGGCCGTTTCCGGCGAGCTGCACACGTTAATGGCTGGCCTTGCCTGTGGTGAAGTGTCTGCGTTAGCTTGGCGTATTCTTGTTGATCATGGTGATGCGGCTATGTCGGTACCCGATTCTGCAGCGATCGATATGATGCGCAGGCTTGCCAATCCTGAGCCAGATGATATGCCTATAGTCGCTGGTGAATCAGCAGTGGCTGGTCTTGCGGCACTGTTCGCAGCCGTGGAAGATAAAGAAGCCGCTGAAATCCTTTCGTTGAATAAAGATTCTCGAATACTTCTGTTTGGTACAGAGGGCGATACAGACTCGGAGCTGTATGCCTCGTTGGTAGGGGTTAATGCGGAGACGATCCGGCGCCGTGTTGTATGATCAACAATTATATTAACGATTCATTTTTACTCAATAGCGCCAGGAACGTGAGCGGCAACTGCGATCTTCCCGTTGCGGGTAACGTCAGACCCATGTTGGAATTGAAGGGATATCGCTACATCTCGCAGCCTATGCCTGCGGAGGTCATGTGAATAGAAAATTCATTGCAGCTGCCGCGCAATTGGGTCCGATAGGCGCAGATGAGCCACGCTCTTCCGCCGTTTCAAGAATGATCAGCTTGCTTCGAGAGGCACATAGCAGGGGAGCAAAGCTTGTGGTCTTTCCAGAGCTGGCCTTAACCAGTTTCTTTCCGCGTTGGTTTATAACAAACGATGACGAGCTGGCTGGCTGGTTTGAGAGTGAAATGCCTTCAACCGATACGCAATTGCTGTTTGATGAGGCGGCTCGTCTGGGTATTGCTTTCTACCTTGGATACGCAGAAAAAACAAAAGACAATCATTTCTTTAATACATCCATTCTGGTTGACAATACCGCCAATATTGTCGGCAAGTACCGAAAAATACATTTACCAGGACACCAGGAAAACGAATCATGGCGACCATTTCAACATTTGGAAAAAAGGTATTTTGAAAAAGGAAACCTCGGTTTTCCTGTATTCGATGCGCTCGGTGGAAAAGTGGGCATGTGTATATGTAACGACAGACGCTGGCCCGAAACCTGGCGTGTATTGGCACTTGGTGGAGCAGAGTTGGTGGTACTCGGCTACAACACGCCTCTACACTATCCACCTGCACCAGAACACGATCACTTACAGTATTTTCACAACGAATTGTGTGTACAAGCAGGGGCGTACCAGAACGGTCTTTGGGCAATTTCAGTTGCCAAAGCCGGGCTGGAGGAAGGTTGTGAACTTATCGGTGGAAGCATGATTACAGCCCCCACCGGAGAAGTCGTGGCACGTGCGGCAACGGTAGGGGATGAGGTGATTACCGCTTTGATTGACCTTGATCGCTGTGCAGAGATTCGTCGCAACATTTTTGACTTTGCACAACACCGTCAGCCAGACGATTACGCAGCGATAGTAAAATGAATGCGGTTACGGTTTCGTGCTTAGGCTATTGTCCGATAGCTTAAGCTAACATTCAGGCATTAAAACTTATCTGCGTTTTCATTGCTTTGCTGCGATCATTTGCAATAAGAAAAGCCGTTTCAGCTTCAGACAGATCTACTGTATGTGATATCAATGGCTTCACATCAGCCGCCCCTGACGTCATAATTTCCACGGCAGTTTTAAATTCAGGATGAAATCGAAAAGAACCCCGTAAGTCTATTTCCTTGGCAGTTAGCTGCATCATCGGCAATGACATATCACCTCCAAGACCCAACTGCATAAGTATACTTCTTGGCTTTAATGAAGCAATACCAGCGGCCAAAGCCTGCTCGTTTCCAGAGCATTCGTACATGACATCAAAATATCCTTTGCCAGCACTATAAGGCTCCAGACCCGTTGGTTCATTAAGCACATTAATGATTTTATCCGCGCCACAACCTGCAGCTATGGCAAGCGCGTTATCGGCGATATCCGTGGCAATTATTTGTGCAGCACCAGCGAGTCTTGCGGCGATAATTGACAATATACCAATAGGGCCGCAACCAGTGATCAGCACCTTTTTACCCAGTAAATCGCCTATGCGTTTTGTTGCATGCAGCGTGACCGCAAACGGTTCAGCCATTGCCGCTTCGCCGGCACTAAGCCCATTCGCACTAACACACTGCGATGCCTTTGCCGTTAATTGTTGTCGAAAAGCGCCTTGTATGTGCGGCATTGGCATTGCCGAACCATAGAACTGCATGTTCTCGCAGTGATTGTGCATGCCCTCAAAACAATAGGTGCAGTGATAGCAAGGTCTCGACGGGGATACAGCAACAAGATCACCCACTTTAAATCCAAGATTTTTACTTCCCAGTTCACTTACAACACCAGACACTTCATGGCCCAGAATCATGGGTTGTTTTAATGTAATTGGTCCAATTCCACCGTGGTTGTAGTAGTGTAAATCAGAACCACAAACACCGCCGACTGATGTATCGATTACCAGTTCATCGTTGCCCGGTGCTTTATTGTCATCCGTATCTTCTAACCTGAGATCTTTGGCTGCATGTATAACTAGTGCTTTCATAAGGTTCCTTTATACGTGTTTTCGGAGAATCATTTTCTGTTTGCCAGCAACAAAGCTGTCGACTAACTGCACAAAAAAGACAAACAAATTCTGAATGCTTACGTTTCACAGTTGTGGATACGGATAAGAGCTGTATAATGTTACCGATAACATTTGGCAAATCATATCGTTGTCAACATTTAAATACAACTGGATATTGTAATGGTAAATAGCACATCACTGTTCGATCTGACTGGGAAACGTGCGCTAATCACTGGCTCTAGTCAAGGTATTGGCCTGACACTGGCGCGTGGCCTGGGTGAGGCCGGTGCTGCGATAGTGGTCAATGGACGCAGAAAAGACAAAGTCGCCGAAGCAGCAAACAGTCTTAGAGCACTAGACATTGCATGCGATGAACTCCCGTTCGACGTAACCGATCATGGTGAGGTTGCTAAATCCATCGCCCATGCAACATCAGCCTTCGGTGATATCGACATTCTAATAAACAATGCTGGCATGCAACACCGCACGCCACTGGAAGAATTCGATCCAACTGTCTTTAACCAAATGCTACAAACCAATATAGCTTCGGTGTTTAACGTAGGCCAAGCAGTTGCAAAGCACATGATTCAACGCGGTAGCGGAAAGATTATCAATATCGCTTCAGTACAAACAGCTCTGGCTCGCCCGGGTATCGCTCCTTATACAACCACAAAAGGAGCAGTAGCAAATCTTACCAAAGGTATGGCAACTGATTGGGCTCAGTACGGGCTGCAAGTCAATGCAATCGCACCAGGCTATTTTGATACACCGCTCAACGCAGCATTAGTAGCAGACGCTGACTTCAGCGCATGGTTAGAGAAGCGCACTCCTGCTGGTCGATGGGGTCAACTTGATGAACTCATTGGTGCAGGTATTTTCTTAAGCTCTGACGCTTCGAGTTTTATTAACGGGCATACGCTTTTTGTAGACGGCGGGATAACTGCTTGTCTGTAGAGACTCGAAAGAAAGCGACTTTCGCACAAGCTCGATTAATAATGGTTATGGGCGTAACGGGCTGTGGAAAGTCAACTATCGGTGAAAAATTATCGCACCGCTTGAACGCAGCATACCTGGAAGGTGACAACTTTCATTCGGTTGACAACAAGGCAAAAATGTCTGCGGGCATTGCTTTGACCGATAATGATCGATGGCCATGGCTCGAAACATTAAGTAAAGCCATGCGAGACAGTAACGTTAAAACCGTTGCCAGTTGCTCAGCACTCAAACGATCATACAGAGATTACATTACAAAAAACGCCAATGAGCCAGTACTATTTGTACACTTGCATGCAAATAAAGCATTGTTAGCATCCAGGCTATCCGACAGGCAAGGGCATTTTATGCATACCGACTTGCTTGATAGCCAGCTTCAAACACTTGAACCGCCACAGCACGATGAATTTAGCTTTTCAGTTGATATAAACGCCACTGTAAAAGATATTGTTAGCAAAATCGAACTAACAATTCAAAATTAAGCATTCGGATAATGGCAAAAAATCAGTCCGGTCAGTAAATGACATTGCGATAGAGCGCGCTTTTATAGTCCGTTGTTGATTAAAAAGTACTACAACCGCACAGCGATAAGTTTGTTGTGGATTCGTTGGGCAATTCTTCACTTGCAATGAAATCATGTTCGAGTGTATGATTGTTCGCACAAATGTTACCGGTAACATTGGGCCTGCAAACAGTGTAAAGGCCTTTTAAATTAATCAGTTCTTAAAAATGCCAGAAATTAAACTAGAAAATCTGTGTAAAAGCTACGGCAACATTGAAGTACTGCACGGCATCGATTTGGAAATGCAAGATGCAGAATTCACCGTGTTAGTGGGGCCGTCGGGCTGTGGTAAATCAACCACTCTGCGCATGATCGCGGGTCTTGAGACGGTCACTAAGGGCGAAATCTTTATAGACGGGCGCCCGGTTAGCAAGCTCGAACCAAAAGAACGTGATCTTGCCATGGTATTTCAAGACTATGCGCTTTATCCGCACATGAATGTTGCGAAAAACATGTCTTTCGCTTTACGGCTGGAAAAGCGTCCTAAGAAAGAAATACAACGCAAAGTACAAGAAGTAGCAGACATTCTCGGGCTAACAGATTTTCTGCACAGAAAGCCGGCAGAGTTATCAGGAGGCCAGCGTCAGCGGGTGGCGATGGGTAGAGCGTTAACTCGCGACAGCTCAACGTTTTTATTTGATGAACCTTTATCGAACCTTGACGCCAAGCTTCGTACACAAATGCGCGCAGAGCTGGCAATGATGCGTCAGCGTGTTCATAAGAACATGATTTACGTGACGCACGACCAAATCGAGGCCATGACGCTCGCAGATCGCATAGTAGTGATGCACGGCGGTGTCATCCAGCAGCAGGGAACGCCTGAAGAGCTATTCAAGTTTCCAAAAAATAAATTTGTGGCTGGTTTTTTAGGTACGCCTCCGATGAATTTTTTAGAGGCCACAATCGAAGAGTCAAACCAACAACTCTATCTTAAAGGTCAGGGTTTTATGCTTCGTTGCGATGAGCGCGCTACTGCCTGTTTGCGCCGAGAGGAGTTACTCAAAGTTCTCGTCGGCATTCGACCTTGTGATCTTATTTATCAGCCCGACGCCCCGTCGGATAGCGCCATCGATATAGACGTAGTGGTTTCAGAATACATTGGTGCCCAATCTGTGCTAATTGGGGATTGTGCGGGGCAGGATGTGATGGTCGAACTGAAGTCCGATACACCAATTGCACTTGGTGAAAGGCTTCGATTCAGCATTGATTTTCAAGCTGTACATTTGTTCAACATGAGCAACGATCTGGCTATTGCTTAGGTCCTGTTCTTTTATTACTACTGAAGTTTTTTTGGAGGAGAGTTCGATGTTTGATTTTAGTAAAACCTTCACCGGTATTGCTGCTGCGTCCATATTATTGGCCGGTCAGGCGGTTGCTGGTCCTTATGATGAATATGCAGGAACCACTCTCGTGGTGAATTTTCCTGCTCACCCTCACTATGATGCTGTAATGAAAATTCTACCGGAGTTCACGGCAGATACAGGCATAGAAGTCGAAGTAGACCAGCTACCTTATTTAAAAATGCGCGAGCGTCAGACTTTGGAACTGGCTCAAGATGAAGGCGACTACGATTTGATTGCCTATGTTGTTTTTTCTAAAGCCGACTACGTCTACGCAGATCAATTAGAGAATCTTGCACGCTACTACATGAATCCAAAGCTTGCCGACCCAAGTTACGATCCTGACGACTTAATCGATGGTTATGTATACAACATTGGTTTCGCTGGCGGTAACAAAGGTTACCTCGCTGGTAAAACCGGTTCTTTGTTTGGTATTCCTTATGGCTCTGAAACGTCAATATTAGGTTATCGCAAAGACATTTTTGAAAAGCATGGATTGAGCGTTCCGGAAACCTACGACGAAATGCTTGATATTGCCTGTAAAATTCCAGAGCTTGAACCAGGCATGGGTGGCTTAAGCTCTCGTGCTGCTTCTGGCCACCATGCAAGCCATGCATTTCTACTTCACCTTGCACCGTTGGGTGGTCGCGTGTTCGATGACGCCTGGAATCCTATAGTTAACAACGAAGCTGGCGTTAACGCAGCCAATGCGCTGAAAAAGATTGTGGACTGTGGTCCAGAAGGAGCAGCGAGTTTTGGATTCGGAGAGGCTTTAGGGTCATTCCTTGCCGGTGATACCGCCATGTTTTTAGACACAACAGTTGTAGCCGGTCAGATTGACGACCCTGCTAAATCTAAAGTAGTTGGTAAAGTGGGTTGGGCAATGCATCCTATGGGCACACGCCGAGGAAGCCAGACAGGCGGCTTTGGTATAGGTATTCCCAAAAACGCTGAAAACAAAGACGCAGCTTTTCTATTAATGCAGTGGTTAACCTCGAAAAAGGGTGACAAACTGGTTGCGCTTGCCGGTGGTAACCCTTCACGTTTCTCTACTCACGAAGATGAAGAAGTTAACGCAAAATTTCCACACATGAAGGTATTTGGTGAAGCACTACAACACGCCGACCCTGACTGGCGCCCCATTATCCCGGTATGGGGAAAGGTGAACGCTGATCTAGGTACAACGCTTTCAAAAGTCTTAACCGAAGGTCTCGATGTTCAGGAAGCCTTGGATGGTGTAGCTGAACGCACCAGGGCAGTAATGGAAGAGGCTGGCTATTACACTTGGTCTGAATAATAAACAGATCTTTATAGCCCGCAAATGGTCTCTCGGCAGTTACGCCGGGAGACTAATAACTCAAACCTTTTGCGTAATGTTTGTTATTTGACTAATTGTTACTAATGAGTACAGCAAAACTCAATCGCCTTTCGCCCTATTTATTCCTCGCGCCTGCTTTTCTGGTTATGGTGCTGGCATTGTTGTATCCGCTGGGTTATATGATTTATGGCAGCTTTCGCGATTGGAATCCCAGCCAGGCGCTTGGCGAATCGACATTTGTTGGCCTAAAAAATTACTATACACTTTGGCACGATCCAAACTTCCGTGAAAGCGTCGTTGTTACATTAAAGTTTGCTATTTCAGTGGTAACAATTGAAATGTTTATTGGTGTTGGTCTGGCGCTTTTGTTAGACAGAAACCTGCGTGGCATGTCGTTGCTACGAACCCTTTTTATACTGCCCATGATGATTGCGCCTGTTGTGGTTGGCCTCATTTGGAAATACATGTATCACCCAACGCTTGGGGTATTTAACGACACACTAAGAGCATTGGGTATGGAGCCAGTTGAGTGGCTTAGTCAGCATGCGTTGCTGTCTATAATCATCGCGGACATCTGGCAGTGGACACCATTCATATTTATTTTAGCCCTTGCTGCTTTACAGTCTTTGCCGCGCTCGGCGCTTGAAGCCGCGCGCATTGATGGCGCGACTGGCTGGCAACAGATTATTCATATAAAGCTACCGCTTATGATGCCCGTGCTTATCGTTACCTGCTTACTGCGTCTGATTGATGCGTTTAAGGTGTTGGAGGTCATTTTGGTAATGACCGCAGGTGGACCTGGTCTCACCACAGAGATTATGGCCCTGCGCATATCCAGAACCGCCACAGAATTTAGAGAACTTGGTGTAGCCGCGGCAATGTCAAATTATCTTTTAATGATGCTACTGCTACTAACAGTGCTGATGCTGACCTATAACCGCTGGATTGAATATCGCGCCAATAAGGCACAGCGTGCGGCAGAGGAGGCTCTGTAATGGCCGAGATTGAGAAGAAAACACATCCTGGGTTTTACGCCATATTGGTTACGCTAATCATTATGGCGATCGGACCAATTATGTTGATGCTGATCAACTCGTTTAAGTTGGACGTTGATATCATTTCTGGTACCAGCGGGCTTATATTTATGCCAACGATACAAAATTATGAAACTGCGCTGTGCGATATTCTTCCCTATGAGCTCGATCACCTGGACTTTTGTGCACTTAAATTTGGCGGCGCTTTCGTAAACTCACTGATTATAGCGTTAGTGTCAACCGCACTGACACTGATCATTGGCTGTATGGCGGCATACGCACTGGTGCGCTTTAAGTTTTTTGGTCGCGACACGGCATCCGCTACAACGTTAATGGTCCGTATGGTGCCACCCGCTGTTTTGTTGGTACCTGTATTTGGTTTATGGAATAACGAGTTTTGTTTGGATAAAACCGGGCTAGTAGGCGGCTGGATACGAGACACATTTGGAGGCAGGGGTGATGTCTGTCTTGCCGGCACCCATTCCGGCATTATTCTTATTTACATTGCTATGAATTTGCCGTTTGTGATCTGGATACTGCAGAGCTTTATTGTTCAAGTACCCAGGCAACTAGAAGAAGCTGCGCGCATGGACGGAGCAGGTCCTTTTCAAATATTTTTTAAAATTGTGCTGCCATTGATCAAGCCAGGGCTTGCAGCAGCAGCTATTTTTACTTTTAGAATTGCATGGAATGAATATCTTCTGGCGTCGGCTTTATCAGATCGCGATACCAAAACCGTGCCGATATTAATCGTAAACAACATGTCTGAATACAATGTGGAGTGGGGGGTCATTATGGCCACTGGCATGTTGCTCGCAATTCCCCCCATACTATTTACTTTGTTTGCATCACGTCAGATCATCACAGGAATGACTGCCGGGGCTGTGAAAGGGTAATGAATAAACACGGAATAATACAATGCAACGAGTAGCACTAATAACTGGTGGCGGTGGCGGCATCGGCAGGGCAGCCGCCATTGCTTTGAGCAAGGATAACTGGAACGTTGTAGTTGCCGGCAGAACAAAACTCTCCTTGGACGAAACCGTTGCCGCTTTCGACAACCCGGGACTAGCAGTGGTTTGCGATGTGGCCGATGAAGCGGCGGTTGAAAATCTTTTTCAACAAGCGGTTGATACATTTGGCTCAGTGGACTTATTGTTCAACAATGCGGGTATTTCCGCACCCGCTGTGCCTGTAGATGAATTACCGGTTAAAGCATGGACCGATCTAATGAACATTAACCTGACCGGCTCCTTTCTCTGTGCGCGTGCAGCCTTCAGGCAAATGCGAATACAAGGGTCCGGACGCATTATCAACAACGGGTCAATCTCTGCGACAACACCACGTCTTTTTTCAGCGCCTTATACCGCAAGCAAACATGCCATTCGCGGACTAACTAAATCATTGGCTTTGGATGGCAGGCGTTATGGTATTTGCTGCGGCCAGATAGATCTTGGCAACATCAGTTCAAGTATGGGAGATGCCATGGCAGAAGGGGTTCTACAAGGCGATGGCTCGACCTTATCGGAACCTGTGATCGGTGTAGAGCCTGTATGTGATGCTCTGATATACATGGCGAACCTTCCAGCCGACACAAATGTATTGAATATAAATGTAATGGCAAACGGAATGCCGTTTGTAGGAAGAGGTTAAAACATGAGTAGCATGATTCAATTAGATAACGACTATACATTTCTGGTTGGTACTTACACCGATCTGGATGCGTTAGCGCATCAGCCGAAAGCGAAGGAGTCGGGGAAAGGTATTTACAGCTTAACAATATCCAAAAACGGTGAATTCACTGAACACGGGGTACACGAAATACTGAATCCGGCGGTACTCATCCCACACAGCAATGGCTCGATGATGTATGCCATAGTTGAAACCATTCAAAACAATGGTGATGTCGTTCAACTGAGCATAGACAATAACAAGCTAACAGACACTGGCACATTTACCGCTTCAGGCAAATCGACTTGCTACATTGCGCTGTCGCCGCAAAAAGATGCTGCCATCGTCATTAACTACTGGGATGCCATAATCGACGTGGTAGAAGTAGACGCAACAGGTACGCTTGGTAATGTCACACAGAGTTTTAAGCAGCTGTACCGCAATGAAGGCGAATGGCGTCAAGTGGAATATCGTGAAGATCATTGGGAAAATAGACAGGTTGGTCCACACGCGCACTGTGCACATTTCTGGCACGACTGGGTATTCATTCCCGACCTTGGAGAAAACGCGGTATTCCAGTATCGCTACAATTCAGCCAAGAAGCTGCTCGAACCTGATACGCACATAAAATTTGAAGCAGGATCTGGTCCTCGTCACATGGCAATGCACCCGACCTTAGACATTTGCTACGTATCAAATGAACTGTTTAACACAGTATGTGTTGCAAAGCTTGATGCATCGGCACCTTCGGAAAGTAAAGAACGTCTCATTCCTGTTCAGTACGAATCGACATTGGAAAACCGTGATCAGGTTTCTTATGTGTCTGAGATAAAACTGTCGTCAGATGCAAAGTTTCTCTATGTATCGAATCGCGGTGATAATTCCCTGGCCATCTTTAAAGTGCTGGATAATGGGCATTTAGAACGGATAGACGTCGTGCCTACTGGTGGTAAATTTCCACGCCATTTTGCTTTAACGCCATGTGGTAATGCGGTGTTGGTAGCAAACCAGGATTCATCAACGTTAACGCTGTTTAGCCGAGACAAAATAAGCGGCTTAATAACAGCAACGGGCACAGAGATCACCATTCCATCACCCAATTACATCCGATTTTTAGCCTAAGCCCAGGACTACTGAATGTCTTTTAAGTACTCCGCTAACATCGGGTTTTTATGGGATCACTTGCCGCTGCCTGAACGCATCAATGCGGCGGCTACTGCAGGGTTTGATGCAGTCGAATGTCATTTTCCTTATGAGTATCAAATTGCCGAAATTAAATCGGCTCTAGACAGCACAGGCCTGCCTATGGTGGGGCTTAACACAGCCCTTGGTCCGCAAGGATCTTTTGGGTTAGCCGCCATCGCCGGCCAGCAAAGTAAAGCTCGTGAATTAATCGATCAAGCAATCGAATACGCTGCGGGCTTAGGCGCCAAGAATGTCAATGTTGTAGCAGGCCTTACGTCGGGCGCAGTTGAGGCGAATGAGTTGTACATCAAAAACTTGATGTATGCTTGTGACGCGGCCGACCAGCATGGCATCACCATCATGATTGAGCCACTTAACGCCCGCGCCGTAGCTGACTATCATTTCAGTACCATTGAACAGGCAGTTGAAATAATAGACAACGTTGATGCGAAAAACATGAAACTAATGTTTGATTTTTTTCACGCGCAAATAGTACAGGGCGACCTTGAAACGTTAATTCGCCGGTACGTGAGCTACTTCGCACATATTCAAATTTCAGCAGTACATGATCGAGGCGAACCAGACGAAGGAGAAATTAATTATCCTTATGTGCTCGGTGTGCTGGAGAAAGCAGGTTACAGTGGTTATATTGGAGCAGAATACAAGCCAAGAGGCGACAGTGTTGACTCCGGATTATCCTGGCTGAAAACCTTTCAACAAATGCAGTAAAACAAATTTAATGCAAAACGACAAAAAACAATTAGTCACTATGGAGGATGTCGCGCAGGCAGCCGGCGTCTCCAGAATGACAGTGTCGCGCGCATTAAGAGACGAAGGACTAGTAACAGAAGAGACGCGCAAACGCATACTCGCCGTTGTAGAAAAGATGAACTACGTGCCAGATCAAATGGCAGGCAGTTTATCAACCAAACGTTCCGGGTTCATTGCCACACTGGTTCCGTCAATTAATAATGTTCACTATGGAAAAATGGTGCAGGCCCTTACTGATCAATTAGAAAGTACCGGCCTGCAAATTCTGTTAGGGCACACAGATTACTCACAACAAAGAGAAGAGTTACTGGTCGAGAGTTTATTAAAGCGACGGCCCGAAGCAATTGCACTTCCCTTTGATGGACACTCCAAGCGTACAGTCACTTTATTAAAGAACGCACAAATCCCTGTCGTGCAGTTATGGGAAGTGCCAGCCAAGCCCATCGACTACACCATCGGTTTTTCAAACGAAAAAGTTTCTCGAAGCATGACCGAGGAGCTGATTGGGCTGGGCTACAAAAATATCGCTTTTTTATGCGAAACCAATGATGAATGGACCCGTGGTTCAGCGCGCCGTGCCGGATTCAAACACGCGATGGAAAACGCAGGCCTCTCAGCACACAGAATGATCAGGTTTGGAACCCCGCCCATGACTATCAAAGATGGCCACTTTGTTGGCAGTAACCTGCATCAATACTACGACGATATAGATTGTGTATTTTGTGTGTCGGATGCGCCCGCATTCGGTGTAATCTCAGGCCTTAAACAGTCGGGTATTAACGTACCTGATGATATTGGCGTTGCCGGATTTGGAGACTTTGAAGTATCCCGTTATACCGATCCAACAATCTCAACTGTAAAATTCGACGCAGCTGAAGTGGGACGCCTCGCGGCAGATCTAATAGTAAAACTGATAGACCCGACACAGGCAAAGCAACCAACATCAAAAAGGCTTAAAATAACCGTTACAAACTGCATGCGTGAGAGTACGCGACAACTTTGACGATCTTTTCAAACCGCTGGGCGTATCCTGTCGGATAACATAAGCTTGGCATTACTTTGTATACATACTATCGGATAACGACCAACTTTAATACCGAACAGATACAACCTATCGGTATCATCCTAATGTACCCCTCAACAAAGCTTGAAATAGAGAAGACCAGAGGATTAACATACGAAGTACAAATCACAAGTGGGTACGCAAATGAGTTTCTATGAAGCGATTGATCCAATATTCAATACATACGTATTAGGCAATGCACCAGTTAAGCAAATCGCCAACGGCTTTGATTGGGTTGAAGGTCCAGTGTGGTTTGGAGATGCAAATTGTTTGTTGTTTTCTGATATTCCCAACAATCGTATTATGCGTTACACACCTGGCGCCGGGGTAAGTGTGTATCGGGAGCCTTCAAATTTTTCTAATGGACACACGCGCGACAATCTAGGCCGGTTAGTTTCTTGTGAACATGGTTTGCGTAGGGTTACTCGCACAGAGCTTGATGGCACAATTACGGTTATTGCCGATAGTTTTGATGG
>CALIMV010000361.1 GCA_938045275.1 uncultured Granulosicoccaceae bacterium | reverse complement strand
TTGTTGGTTGGGCTGGTTATGGCAGGTGTGTTTGCCTCAACATCGATAGTGGCTGCAGTGTAACTGCTGTCAACATACTGCCATCCGGCAGAGTCGTAATACCAAAGCCGAGCATATACCGTTGATCCGTCTACCGGAATGCCAATGACGTCGTATTCTGTTTTTAAGCCAAGGTCGCCGGAGTCAACAATATCTCGAGCACCAGTTGATGTGCCGACATACAGCCACCATTGTTCAACAGCAACGTCCGCGTCATTTAATGACCAACTGAATGTTTGTGCCGTGCCTGATAAGGTGGATCCAACTGAAGGTTGGTTGATTCGGGGCTCGGCAATTGGGTTTGGTGTGGACGGAGTTTCTACCAGATATAGATCTGTAAAAAGACTGTTCGCACCTTCGCCACCTTCTGCACCGCAATTCGAGATGTTGGCGCAATCAGGGTAATTGGGCAGGTAGCTAACATCAGGAAATTGTTTGAGTGAGTTTGCTTGCCAGAGGACGTGTTGGCCATCGGGAGAGAAATGCGGATGGGGTTCGAATGGCTTCAGGGCATCGCTGACTTCGGGGCCCATCATTTTGCTGCGATACCATGCTAATTGCTCATTAGGGCGAAGTTCTGACCAATTGGAATAACCGTTGCGTCCAATACCAAGGTCGCCGAGTGTAGGAGCATAGAGGAAGGGTTCAGCCTCAGTAGCGGGATTAAGCGTGTACTCGTCTGCAACGAAGCGAATATCTGATAAGTCTTGATCGAATGAAGTAGGGTCGAAGCTAAGGTGTAACTCGCCAAACAGTTTTATTCCGCCAGTGAATTCGTTGCCGTTAACATCGAGCATCCATGTACATCGATTGGCTCCAATGATGATTTCCGTGTTCGTGGCAGGATGCCAGCCCCATGCAGTATGAGCGACTTCCTGCTTGGCGTTACGATGGCAACTACTGTTGCTCACAAAGGGTTGATAGCGTGGCTGTGCTGGGTTTTGTACTGACCAGATGCCCGTTTGTTTGTTGGAACTATTGGCAGATGTGCCTCTGTTTGTAAAGATCAGATCAGGGTCATGGGGACTCCATACCGAAGTATCGCCGTCACTACCGCTGTTGTTGGCCGGGTTTTGGTTATCATCGAAATTCCATGAAGGATGCAATTGACCTTCAGGATTAAAAATGATGGTACGCATGTTACCGTCACTGTGTCTGATGTGAGTGGCGAATAGCGGATTGCCACCGAACTGAATATTGTTTTTTGTCAGCAGGATAACGTCTGCCGCTGTTTGGTTGGACTCTGCGCGAATGTCGATGAGAACGTTACCCGCCTTTGGGCAAGCTTGGTTGTAATTAAGTTGGTTGGGCACATTTACGCTATAAACAGCATAGGGTTTAGGACGTGCGCCAAGGTCACTGCCGTCTATGTAATACACTTTTCCACCTCTGCTTGAGTGGTCAAATGTGGGGTACGTCCAATGCTTGGAAGTTTGGGCGACACAGGCGCTTTGCTTGTTTTGGAGGTCGTAAACATAAATACCGTTTTGGGAGCTGTCACCTTCGCAGGAACGCGTGTACACGATGCGCTTGGAGTCTTGTGACCACTGACTGGAGGCTCCTGCGGCAGTGGCTAAGAAGTTGAGGCAGTTGTCGCGTCCACCAGCGTTGGTGCTAATACGGTGAACAGTGGCTGAGGTAACCGGGTCTGTGTATGTGAGGGGCGAGGCCGCAGCAGGTTCGGCTGACGCAATCACAATAACAACAGATGTGATTACATTGACTATTGAGACAACTGCAAATGCGAATATTTTGGTAACAAGAGTTGTGCACTTATTCATGTAAAAATTTCCCTATTTTACTTGAGCGCAATCCAAACGAGTTTGCCTAACAACGTTGAAGCCAGCACGAAATAGACGGTCTGCAGAATAGGCTCCTCAGTTCCCATTACTGTTCTCCGCATAGTAGTTTATCAACAAGTTTATTATTAAGCGGCCATTTTCAAGCTAGTTGTCCAACATTTCACTAAACCGAATCGTTTCTCGCCTAGCTGTTCAACGCTGATATGCTGGATTTAGTCAGCAGGTTTACTTTTATAGCTTGCCGTTATGCTTAATGTGACGAGAGTGTTAAGTGCACGCTGAATGGTGCGTTAATACTCGCGTTCTTTCTTTATCCGAACGAGCTAACAGTGAGCGAACAATCCGGACTTCCTGATAGGCCAGGGGGCCACCGACTTGCGTGCGATATCAAGTGAGCGGCTGAAATATTGCTTTTTTGGTTTTAAAGGCGTGTTGAACGCACGCCTGCGATTACGCCATAAAACCCCGCCATTCTAACTGTGAAGCTCAGTCATTAACTCGTCAGGGTCAGCCGGCAATGCCACAGGAGTACCACGCTTTGCTGACACATCCATTGCCATGGTCATTAACAAATTGCGATGTGCCTCAGCAGCTGTTGCATGCGGTGTGGATTGTCCGGCGTAAACACGTTGATACCAAGAGTTAGTCTCTTCTCGCATGGGGCCCCAGAGTTGCCCATCATGTAAATCACCTGGTGGATAACTGGTCAGGAAATCAACGTGTCTGGGTGCGCCCGGTTCAAACCCTTCAGGTGCATAGCCTGCGCCCTGTGCTACATCACTGGCCAGAACCAAATCGCGGTGAGTGTCTTCAATATCAATAACGCCTTTGTCACCGACAATGCCGATTTCGATACCGTAGACCGCACCCGGCCAGACCACCGGCAGGGCCCAGCTTATATTCATTGACCAGATAGTACCGTCTGACATTGTAAACACACCAAAGGTAGAGTCTTTGGTTCCATACTCACCCAAAACACGATCGGTCGACTGCGCAAATACCGATACCGGCGTTTTACCTTCCATTAACCACATGGACATATCAAGACTGTGAGTACCGGATACAACCATCGGTGTTAAGGTCGCACGCTCCTGCGTTCGACTGACGGTTGCAATTGGTACCATTCGATTCATGAACGCGCGGGTTACAACAGAATGAACATCACCAATCTGGCCGGTGATCAATTTTTCTTTTACCGAAAGAAAGCGACGCCTGAAGCGTTGTGTATAACCAACGACCGCATCAATATTGGCCGCCTCTATTGCAGAGAGGATTTGCGCAGACTCCCTTGCATCGGTTGCCAATGGTTTCTCTATAAAAAGGCTATGTCCTTTTTCAATTGCCAACATGGTTGGATCGAAATGGAAGTTTTCATCAGTTGCTATAATGGTGGCGTTAACTTCAGGTCTAGCCAGTAGTTCGCGATAATCGGTGGTAAAAAAATCTGCGTCGGTATCTTGTTTTAGTTTTTCACCCAAATCCGATTTTAGATCACAGAGCCCTATCCATCCGACCCCTGGATAATCACGTGCAAGCTTTGCGCGTATACGACCAATCGTGCCACAACCAATAACTGCAAGTCCGATAGTTTTGTTTTCTTTTTTTGTCATGCTGTTCTCCAATAGCAGGTGCATCGACGTTGTCTTTAACGATATTTAATGCGACCGATTCAGTGATCTGGGATTCTTAGTGCTAATTTCTTCACAGACTGTTTGTGGTACCGTGATTAAATTACGAGCCAGCACGCGCCGAGCGGACTCCTCTGATTATGCCTTCACCAATAACCACCAATACAAACAGCATTAACACGGTCCCTATGGTTTGCGATAAAACGAACCCGATTTCTTTGTCTTTAAAAAGCAGTAGTGCACGTCGCAAATTTTCGTCTGCCAATGGAGCCAGAATAACACCCAGAACGATAGGAGCAACTGGAAACCTGAATATAGACAGTATCCAACCCGCAACGCCTGCGCCAAACATAATCCAGACATCGAACATGGATAGCTTGACTGAAAATGCACCAATGACACAAACCGGTATGATCAGTGGCATCAAAATGCCACGAGGCAGGCTGAACAATTTCACACACGGTGCAATCAGTGCAAAAGCGGCCAAGTACATCATCATGTTGGCGACAAAAAGTGCTGCGTAAATAAAATAGATTAATCCTGGATGGTCTATTTCAATAGTGGGTCCTACAACAACATTTTTTAATGTTAATGCGGCAAGCAGGGCGGCGGCTGGTGCGTTTCCGGGAATACCCAGTGCCAGAGTCGGTAACATTGAACCGCCAATATTAGCGTTGTTTGCTGTTTCCGCACATACAATAGCTTCGTAACTTCCTTTACCCCAACGGGCTTTTTCTTCGGGCTTTGCCCGGCGTCTGCCAATATCGTAGGCTAGAAACGAAGCCACGTTTGCACCGGCTCCGGGTATTGCACCTATCGTTGTTCCGATGACACCGGAACGTATTGAAGCGGGTATAAATTTTTTAAGCATGCTTACCGAAGGGATGATTTTTCCGACTTTATCCGGAATCGCCGGTGCATTACTGGCGGGCAAAGTACGCAGAATTTCAGCCATGCCAAACAGACCGATAAGAATAGCAACATACGAGATGCCATCAAAAAGCGCCATGCTGCCAAAAGTAAATCGAGGTATGGCATGAATTGAGTCAAGCCCGACCAACGCCACCAGCATACCTATCCAGCCAGCTATCCAACCTTTCAATGGCATTGAACCCGCAGACATTGAACCGGATACCATAATGCCGATTACCGCGAGCCAGAACATTTCCCATGAACGAAAGTGAAGTGCGAAAGTGAGTATCAAGGGTATAAATAGCACCAGCATTACAATTCCAATAGTGCCTCCAACAAACGAAGACGCAATGGCCATCCCCAATGCTCTGCCACCTTCACCTTTACGAGCAAGTTGATGACCTTCAATCATTGTTGGCACAGCATCCGGTGTGCCAGGAATATTAATCAGTACCGCTGAGATTGCCCCACCGAACACACTGCCAGTGTAAACACCCAACATAAAACAAATCGCAATTTCCTGGGGCATGCCTGCCGACAAACCGATAAGTAGCCCCATCGCCATTGTGGTAGAAAGTCCCGGCAGCGCACCCCAAATAATGCCGAGGCAAACACCGCTTGCAGCGGCCATCAGGTTGCCAGGCGTCAGTACGGTTAACAGTGCATCGAGAATACCCATAATTTAAAAACTACCGGGCAGCGGCAGGTTGAATGCTTTTTGAAAAACCAACGACAGGGCCAGCGTCCAAATCACAGAGACCAACGTGGTAATCCATAGCGGCCCGCGCCAAAAAATATGAATGATTGCCGTAAGGGCGGTAATGGTGACCGGTTCGAATGCACTGATGCTGAAGAATGTATTTCCGACCGAAAAATCATGCTGAAATGCCAGTTGTTGCAGTGACAATATATAAAGGCCAACCAGAGCGCCAAGCAGCAATGTTCGATTAGTTTGAGACTGGTCGAGCGATACTGCGTCACCGCTTAACCAGTTATTGTTCGCTTTTCTTTTAACTGCGCTGAAACCCAGTATTAACGCCATAACAAGTAAGGACAGTGCCGTGAAAAAGGGCAACAAGCCCGGTGCTGTCAAGAGGTCACCTGGAACGGGTAACAACCAAGAGGCGATGATAACTATTATCGACAGTGCCACCAGAAAGCAGGCAGCGAGTAGGTCCAGAATTGGAGATGCGTAACCGGCACCTGCTTCTTCACCTTCAAATGCCGCGACCTGTTTTTGGTTTTCAGATGTCAACTAAATGAATGCTCAGACAAGGAGTGAAAACAGTTGCCATTGCTATGCAGTTATGCAGCAATGGCAACTAGCGCGCGTCTGTTTAATAATCAGCTTATTGGCGGAGGCTCGTAACCTTCTGGTGGCCACCAGGAATCAAAATCATCCGGGCTCGGTAAGCCCAGTTCTTCTGCGGTTTTTACCTCTGCACCAATTTGATCCTGAAACTTGTTGAAAATATCCACCGTTACAGATTCCATTAACGCACCCTC
>CALIMV010000360.1 GCA_938045275.1 uncultured Granulosicoccaceae bacterium | reverse complement strand
AAGGGAGTACGACCTAATCACATGGTGCCTGTTTGACGGGCCAGTGCAAGCCTCGCTTTAATCTAGGGAGCCTCTGATTAATTCCCTTACGTCTCTGCTAGCGTATAAGCGTGCTGGGCTAGGCGTCGATCCGAAGGGCAGTGCTGGATGTCACTGGCGAGGATGGCAACGACGACCAGTGCGCTTATACGCCAGCCCGCTGGGTCAAACAGACTGATCCGGACTCTGCGTTATGTTCTTTCACCATAGCACCACTATGCCTGTAGAACATGCCTTGATTCCGAATCAGTCTGTTTGACAGAGATGCAAGGGAATTAATCAGAGGTTCCCTAGGCAACCTTCCTGGCAGCCAAGGTCCACCCAGTCAGAAAGCTGTCAAGCCATGCAGTAATACTGTTTTCACACTCACGTGCATCAGCCAGGTGCAAGGCCCTGGTGCTATCGTCGAGTACACCAGTCGGCCGCGTTTTATTGCGTTCATGCCAGATGCGCAGTACATCAAGATTGACCTCCGGATGAAACTGCACGCCCACAATATGGTCCCCGACACTGTAAGCCTGATTTGAAAAGAGTTCACTGTAAGCCAAATGAGTGGCGCCACTGGGAAGCTCGAATCCCTCTTTATGCCATTGCATGAACTTTAGTGGTTGGTTCAAAAAGTCTGCGCCAGCATCGGTTGGCCGAACTTCACAGAATCCAATTTCGTTGAAATCCTGAGGGTGCTTGGAAACGCTGGCACCCATAACACGTGCCAGCATTTGTGCGCCAAGACAAATACCAAAGAACGGCGTGTTATCTTTTAGGCAAGACTCTATGAAAGTTAACTCGTCTCGTACCCAAGCATGTTCCTTACAGTCGTTTGCACTGGTGGCGCCACCGAACACAATGACCCCATCGTAGCCCCTGGATGATGGAAATGGCTGACCAGATGCCGGATAACACCATTCGTAATCGGTGCCTGTTTTCTCCATCCAACGACAACATCTATCAACATTCCAACCTTCTGAATGCTTTACCAGTAAAAACTTTTTTTTATCGAGTTGAGCCATTTGGTGATTCTATTTTCGATCTTTGGACTGACAGTTCAACGTCAATTGTTAATCAAAATAAAGATTCAGCCGCGTGTTTCAAGCTGAGTGCCATCTTGAAAAGCGATCCGTTGCTATGTAATTTGGCGGTATTGCAGCCAAAAAGTTGAGTACCAGTCCTAACGTCTGACCACTGGATTGTACTTATTAGACGCTAAACTGACAATGTGCTTACGATCACACTTTGTGTTTGGGGCAAACTTATCCCCAATTTTGTCTATGTGGGTCATGTAGCGTCACAAATTCAAATATCGCGCGCACACGGAAAACGTATTAACGATGGGTATCAGAGCAGATAATCAGACCAAATTATCTACGTTGCCTGCGCGCCAGGCGTATTATTCCTGTTTACTCGCCGTCTAAAACCCGAATTTGAAAAGCGTTGCTTCTGGCAAACTTTCCGAGTGGGTCAGTAGCAACAACCCTGATTGCACGAAAAATACCGTCTTCAAGTGGCGTACCGAACAACACGCCGGTTGGGCTTAGTGTTAAACCGTCGGGTAATATGCCCGTTATGGTGTAAGTTAATTCATCGTCATCGTGGTCGGCGTCAGAGAATCGAGTGCTGGCGTTAATCGGGGATATGCGTACGCCCATTGTGGCACTGATGTTAGTGATGTTTCCACGAAAAACCGGTGCCAGGTTATCCCTGCTAACAGTTACCATAAACCGTATGGTAGTTGGTATGTTTACGCCGTCGTCGGCAGATACTTCAACAGTAAAACGACCCACCGTTGTAAAAACGGCTTCCAATAGTCCTGTTTGTGGGTCCACCGTGATGGAAGCGGTATTGGATTGGGTATTCAGCCTATAGGTTAGTGGTTCAGCTTCTGGGTCAGAAAAGTACTCGGTTAGATCTATTTCAAGCACATCTCCCAATTCGTTAACCTGTGCAGGAATTTGCACTGCCTCGACGGGAAAATTTGTCACAACCGCAATGTCTAAATTGGCTGTGGTTTGTTGGCTACCATCGGATGCGATAATAACAATGCTATAGCTGCCTTCGTCAATAAGTTCCGCTGTGCCGCTAAGTATTCCGGCGGGCGATAACGTCAACGCACCAGAAGCCGGTAGCGTTCCATCAGATATCGTAAAGTTCAGTGCACTGCCTTCTTCATCGAAAAAGAATGTGCTTAAGTCGCTTTCAAACTGGACACCAGCTGTAACTTGCTGCAGCGGTATTGGAGCAACTTGTTCAGGAGGATCGTTTCTGGCTACCACATTCACTGTGACGGTAGCGTTGGAAATATGTGTTCCATCGGTAACTGAATAAACAAAGGTATCTATCACGCTTTCGGCTGCTCTATCGGCAAGCAGCGGAGCTGCGTAGGTAAACCCACCATCGGGCTGAAGCGAAAATGAACTGGCCAGCGACGGTGCGCGGGAAGGTTGCACAAGAACGTTTAAATCGTTGTTCAGCACGTGGTCATCTTGTTCATCATTTGTTAGCAGATGCTGACTCGATTCGGCAGTGACCGTTAAAACCTGACCTTCAAGAACAGTAAACGAGTCATCTCTGGCATCGGGTGCTTCATTAATCGCTATTAAACAAAAGGTCGATTGCTGCGAGCCAGTTCCACCTTCGTTGTCGACAGCATCAAGCTGGTATGTAACGCCGATTGGTGCTCGCAATTGGGGTGCGTTAACCCTGAATTCGGCACCTTCATTGTCACCCAGTAACTGCTCGAAACTAACGGTGCAGTTGTCTTCTGTGGTTTCCAATGAACAGGCCGCATTCAGCGAATCAACCGCCAATTCGAGATCGAAAAACTCGGCACACTCAACCAACGCGCCTTGAGCTATGGGTTCGGGCCGCCATTGATATCGGCTGATTTCACCATCAGCATCGGACGCGCTGACGCTGATTCGCATTGAACTTTGTTCGTTCACAGCAGAGGCAACAGAGCTTTGCCCATCAGCAAAGCTGATTTGCGTGACAGGTGCACTATTGGATTCTCGGCCAGTTGAATCAACCCAATCGCATGCCATGAGCATATTCAGAGGGATGAGAACAAGCAATGTTTTGAAGTTCATGGCCGTATTGTATGTCATCAGCACTAGAAGATTAGTCAAGATTGTTGCTTATCGTCAAATTGGCCGTTACAGCTTGCTAAAAGCCAAAAATGAGTGGATACCAGGCGCATTCTACGTGGCTAAAGAACGTCGAGTGCGTCACGACTCCACCTTGATCGTTAGGTCAATTCCTTGATCGTTAGTTCAATCTATGATCAATTATGGTGCTCAGAAACGACTGCAAAACCCGTTCTGCATCGACTTCCATACAAGCGCCATTGGTTGTTGCTCTGCCATTCCAGTGATCGGTCGCGTTTCGATAGCCGCGCCTGTCAATAGCCAACTGACCTGCAGCTATGCCAGATTCAATAACGCGTGATGCTCCCGTTTCCAACGAAAAGGCATCGGGCTCAACAAGGTAGGCTACCGCTGCCGCATCGTGCATTGCACATTGCCGTACTCCCGTATCTTTTGCAGCGCCACTGCTGGAATAAAAGTCGATGTAGAAGCGACTGGTTCGCCAGAGAAAATCACCTGTTACTCCCCCACCATCGCGCAACTTCGCTAGCAACGAATCAGTGATCATGACTTTGTGGGTTACATCCAGCCCAATAATAACCATGGGCCAATCGTGCACCAGCAAACGATCAACGGCGTGCGGGTCGTTAAAAAAGTTGGCTTCAGCCAGCGGGGTCACATTACCCGGTTCGTCCACAGTGCCGCCCATGACGATAAGCTGTTTCACCAGCTTGGGAAGATCGGGCTCTTTCTCCAATGCCTGTGCAATGTTTGTCAGCGGCCCGACAGCGATCAAAGAAATTTGACCAGGATACAGCCGCGCTTTCTCAACTATGTAGTCTGCCGCCGATAAATCCTGTAATTGCGCATGACTGGCTGTAGCACTTAATACAACTGACGTATCCGGGTAACAGTCGCCCAACCCATCACCGCCGTGAACAAATTCAGCGTACGATAGTGGCGTTTGAACCAAAGGCACGCCTGCGCCTTTGGCGATATCGACTGTGCTTGCACCAAACACGTCAAGAATGTACTGCGCATTGCGGGTGGATTTGTCAACGCTAACATTGCCAAACACGGTGGTCAGCGCCAACAATTCAATCTCGGGGTGTGCCAGCGCATAGGCAATAGCCATGGCATCATCGATTCCGGGGTCGGTATCTAGAATAACTTTATGCACGAATTTATTTTCCTTGTATAAAAGCCTGTACTGCAGCTCGACTGGGAATACTGGGCGTTGCACCTGCAACGGTTACTGCCAAAGCACCCGCCGCGCAGGCATGCTCGAGAGCTTGTTCAGGTGGCATAGCATCAATTAAGGCGGATAGAAAATAGCCAACAAAGGTGTCACCGGCACCGGTGGTATCTACAACATCAACCTTTGTAGCATCCACCTGTACCGTCTGTCCATCATGCAGCAGCAGAGCACCTTTACTTCCCAGCGTCAATACAATTTGGCATTCAGGAAAGCGTTTTTGTAAATCCGCTTGAAGTTCGGCGTTTGCTTCAGAATAACGACTGCCTTGTGTATCGTAGCGATTAGCCAGTTGCAAAGCTTCCACTTCGTTAACAATCAGTACTTGGCACTGCTGCAGCGGTAAAGAAGCAGCCAACTCGTTCATAGGTGCTGGATTAAATGCTATTTTTAGTTGTTTTTCTTCAGCAATGGCAAACGCGTCAGCCACGGCATTGCATTCATTTTGCAATAACAACCAATCACCGGGTTGTGCATCTTTTAACAGTGAAGCCAGACTGTTCGCATCAAAACTTTGATTGGCACCACCATGCAATACGATGGCGTTCTCGCCGTGTGCATCAACTTGAATAATGGCATGGCCGCTGGGTTCATCAACTCGCTCGATGCCACTAACGTCGACACCAAAGTCGGCCAGCGCGTCGACCACCCACTGATCTGACTGACTGACCCGCCCGACGTGCCTCACCGGCGCCCCGGCTCGCGCTAGAGCAACGGATTGGTTGGCACCTTTTCCTCCAAGCACAGTTTCAAGCGATTCGCTCGAGAGGGTTTCACCCGGCTGCACAAATCGCTGTACACGATATACATAGTCGATATTGATTGAGCCAAAATTGTATACAGTCACTGATCTGGTTATCCCCTAGCAATCTGATGCACAGTTTAACAGCCTGGGTATCAGTTTCGCCTGCCGCATGGCGCTACATCAGCTTATGTTGCCCATTATTCAAGCCATTTTCGATAGGATGTGCAATTATTGGGTCGCGTGCCAGGTGGCACAGTTTTTAATAACGCTGGGGCTAAAGCAATGAATTCAGACAAGGTGGCGTCACCGTGTATCAATATCTGCAAGATTGACGAAGCCACACAGCGTTGCATTGGCTGCGATCGCACTATCGATGAAATAACCCGCTGGTCTCAAATGGACGACGATGCCAAGCTGGCTGTAATCGATGACGTAGTGCGTCGAAAAAGATCACAGCAAAGCCCGACTCAACAAACTCCGATGACACCAGGTAAACCATCAAGATCTGACAGCACTGCACCCGGAGTCCCCGGCAATCGCTCCACGGGCTGTGAATAGCGATTAACCCATGCCACCTGAAAACCAAAATGTGCAGCACCAGCAGCATCCCAGGCATTCGATGATTGAAAGCTGATGTTCTCTGGTTTCACGCCCAGTGTATCTGACGCTAATTGATAAACACGTGGGTCTGGCTTGAAGATACCTACCGACTCGACCGAAAGCTGGTGAGTCACCAATTTATTCAGCCCGGCACTATTAACTGCGGCTTCTATCATCATTGGAGAACCGTTAGTGAGTATGGCCGTTGGGATGCCTGATTTTCTGAGCAGGCTCAATACACCATGTACTTCAGGAAACGCATCAAGCTTTAGATACGCCTGCATCAATTTTTCATGCAATGCCGTGTCGCGGATTTGCGTTGCATCCATTGCGTACTGCAAAGCATCGGATGTGACTTGCCAGAAATCACAGTGTGCACGCATAAGCGATCGCAACCAGGTGTACTCCAGCTGCTTGGTTCGCCACAATATTGAAAGCTCTGCGTGTCGTGGACCAACCAGATCGCTTAAACTACCGACTGCACTATGCACATCAAACAGCGTTCCATAAGCGTCAAATACGCAGGCTTCAATACCGTTTATCGAACAATCAGTCATTTTGGAGCCTCTGAGCTTTGCGGTGGTATCGAGTAAGTCGCCGTGACATGAGCGACAGGGTCGCTGTTGATCTTTCCATCACTGTACAAACTAACCTCGCCCACTGCTAACCGTTTACCCAGTTTTAGCATTCTTGCCTCAGCTAGAACATCGCCGGGCAATGGTTTGCGGAGAAAATTAATGGATAAGTTAGTGGTAACTGCCAGCTCCACTGGTCCGATTCGACTTAACACAAGAGCGTACATAGCGGCATCTGCCAGCGCCATCATGATCGGCCCGGAAATGGTACCACCCGGGCGTAGAAACTGCTCGGAATAATGCGCCCGCATTAGCACACCTGAATCTGTTATTTCCTCCAGTTCCAAGCCCATGGCTTTGGCAAACGGCATCTGCTCTTCACTTAATTGATTAAACTGCGCTACGCTAATTTTCTGAATCACAATATGGCTTCTAGAATTTTCCAGCGGTTAGCATACCAATGTGTGGTACCGGTTGTGCACACGCTGTATTTAGTGGCAGAATTGGAACCACACCGTAACGGTACAGATTACGATGACAAACTCAACCAGTGACCAGGCGGCCGGTGATGCGGCCAGTAATGTGGCCAGTGATGCAGCCAATGACGTGACCAGCGACGTGTCGAATAGCGATACATCTGGCAACGACACAGAGCCTTTGCTGTTAACGCACAACGAAAACAACGTACTTCACATAACACTTAATCGGCCCGCAAGCTATAACGTGCTCTCTGAAGAAATGCTTGCAGCATTGCAGCATAGCATCGACACCATCGACTCAGATACTCGCGTAGTTGTCATTAAAGCCAACGGTAAAGCATTCTGCGCCGGACACGACTTAAAACAAATGCGAAACAATCCTTCCCAGGATTACTACAATAGTCTGTTCAAAACCTGTAGTCATTTCATGAACTCGTTGCTGGCACTAAAGCAGCCGGTTATCGCACAGGTCGATGGCATTGCCACCGCAGCTGGCTGCCAATTGGTTGCCAATTGCGATCTGGCTATCGCTTCAAGCACCTCTCGTTTTGCCGTCTCTGGCATTGATGTAGGTTTATTCTGCAGCACACCTTCTGTGCCTTTGTCTCGCAACGTATCCAGAAAACGGGCGTTTGAGATGCTAATGACCGGTGAATTTATCAATGCAGAAAAAGCCTTGCAATGGGGGCTCCTAAATCGAGTAGTTGAACCTGAACAACTCAACGATGCGGTGCTCGAACTGGCAGACAAGATCGTAAAAAAATCTGCTGTCGCGGTAGCAACTGGTAAGGGCTTATTTTACAACCAATTAGAAATGCCGCTAAACCAGGCTTATGTGCTCGCCGGGGAAACCATGGCCTGCAACATGATGGCAGACGATGTTGCAGAAGGTATCGATGCATTCAAAGAGAAACGGACAGCTGTTTGGAAACATCGATAAAGTAACCATTTTCTCGGTTAAACAATATTCTCATTTATAATCTCATTTATAAAGAGAAGCTATCGCACCAACACTGAATTAGTTATTTATCCGGTACCTGTTTTCGCTGGCGGGTCTTCCTGGTCTTCAAGCCACTGCGTAAAATCAGAATGACTTAGAGGATAGCTAAAATAATAACCTTGCACTTCATTGCAATTCAATTTGCGCAAAATATTAAGCTGCTCCAGATTTTCAATACCTTCAGCTACGATTGATAAATTTAGCCTGTGTCCTAGCGTGACAATGGCAGATACAATAGCCTCATCACCCTTATCATGGTGTAATTCCTTAACAAACGTACGATCTATTTTTATTTTATCTACGGGCAATCGCTTAAGGTAGCTTAACGATGAAATTCCCGTTCCAAAACCATCCAGAGCAATTTGCACGCCCAGCTCTTTCAGATTGTTAAGAAGCTCAATACCATTTTCTATATTGTGCAAAAACAAATTCTCTGTCAGCTCGATTTCAAGCAAATTGGGATCAATGTTATTGTTTATAATTGCATCTTCAATATCACGAATCATGTTGCCTTGGGTGAATTGCACGGGCGAGCAATTAACGGCAATTGAAAATACACCCAAGCCCTGAGTTTTCCATTCCTGTACCTGCCGGGCCGCTTCATTTAATACCCACCTACCCAATGGCATAATCAAGCCTGTTTCTTCGGCCAGTGGAATAAAATCTGCCGGGGCAATCTCACCGCGCTCAGGGTGGTTCCAGCGCACCAGCGATTCAACACCTACAGTACGACCAGTGAGCACATCGAGCTTTGGCTGATACAGTAGTGTCAAGCCTTGTTCCGTTATTGCATGCTTGAGTTCCCTTTCCATAGAAAACCTTGAGAGTGCATGCTCGTGGATATCGGTAGAGTAGAACTGATAACCATTACGACCATTCTCTTTGGCGTGATACATGGCCACATCAGCATGCTTCATCAGCGATTCAGAATCACGACCATCCTCCGGGTAAACACTAATACCAATAGTGGTGGTCACGGTGACTTCTACATCAGCTAACAGGTACGGTTCGCGAACTGATTCAGCGATTCGCTCAGCTACGCGTGCTGCATCTTCAGGACGGTTAATGCAACCAAGTAACACCACAAACTCATCACCACCTATCCGCGCAACGGTATCGTTTGATTCTGAATTATCTGCATGTTCACCTTCGGGGAAACTGAGCGTATCTGATTCTCGCAACACCGCTGCCAAACGTTCCGACACTTGCTTCAACAGTTCATCACCAGCATCATGACCCAACGAATCGTTGACCTGTTTAAAATGATCCAAATCCAGAAATAACAGTGCAAACTGATTTTCCTGCCTTTCCGACCAGTGCAGTATTTGACTCAGGTTTTCACGCAGTTGCGCTCGATTGGGTAATCCAGTTACCAGGTCGTAGTAAGCCAAGTCGTGAATATGTTTTTGTGCATGCGCACTTTCTGTAATATCTTGCACTGTGCCAAGCATGTGTGTGCAGTTACCATTACTGTCGAGTTTAGGTTCAGCCTCTAAGCGCACAAAACGGATATCACTTTCATGACGGCCAAAAATGTCGAATTCCAGCGTTATTGAATTTGCCGATTCAACAGCCAGTTCAGTATTTTGTCGAACCTCTTTCCGACAGCTCGGATCTACTTTACTAAACAAACTTTCCATTGACCCATACAGTAACCTGTTGTCAAAACCAAACATTCGCGCAATTTCAAGAGACCAAGTGGCTGTATCTGAGGCAATATCCCATTCCCAATGTCCGAGTCGGGCAATGCGTTGCGCATTATCAAGTCGTGATTGACTCGAACGCAATTCGTCTGCTGTATCTTTTGAGCGCAACATATATTGCACGCGATAGGGCAAGATAAAGAAGTTTATTGGTTTGGTAAGGAAATCTGTGGCGCCCTCGTCATAGGCACGCGTGATTGAATCCAAGTCATCAAGACCAGTTGTCATCAGAATGGGGACATGAGAACCGAGTTCGGTTTGACGGATTTGCGCTATCGCCTCGAATCCATCCATGTTCGGCATAACTGCATCCATGATAACAAGATCGGGTTGGTGCTTTTTAAACTGAGCTATAGCCTCAACACCATCGTTTGCCTGCACTACTTGAATGCCTGCGTCTTCCAGCGGACCTTCGGCCATAATCAGGCTGCTAACGTCATCGTCAACCAACAAAACCATAGGTCTGTTGTGATCGCGGGGCGGATCGCTCGCTACGGCTTTATTGGAAGATGGAGAAAACGGTTTCACGCAGCTCTATCCTGCAATGCCAGTATTTCATCAAGTACTCGTTGTGTGTGATCTTTTAGGCCCACTACCAACTCGCGACACATCATTAAATTATCTTCCCGAGCTGCGCTTTCGATATTGGCCATCCGAGTTGAGAACTGTATTGCGCCAACATAGACAGAGCTGGATTTGAGTGCATGTGATGCAAAACAGACTGTGTCCAAATCGCCAGACTCGCACGCCTCACAAATTGTCTCAACGGCCTTAGGTGTATCGTCTATAAAAATAGCAAGAACGCGACCGAGCAAATCCGGCGAGCCAGGACGTTGCAAAGCTCGAACTGCATCCAATGCTGATTGCTCTAATTCGCTCATTCTGCAAAATCGTCTGGTGTAGCCGGTCTCAAATTTTTCTGTAAAGTAAACTGCATTTGTAATGCATTTATTTCACTTTGCAGTGACTGTAATTCGGCCATAGACTCAGACAGTGATGGACCGACCAAACCCGTTGGCCACTCAGGCGTGCCCGATGGTGATGACACATTGGCGAACGAATAAAATGCAAGCCACAGGCAAAGCAAAACAGCGGAAAACAGTGCGAATTCCAGCGGGTTTAAGCCAGCAATAAAGGCCACCATAAGCGCAACATAGGTTGCTAAGGCGCTGCTGGTTTGCATTGTCCCATTCCAATTCAAACTACCATCCTCAGTAAATTAATTAGCGTCCTACTACCACGCCTGCTGCTGCGAACGTGCAGAACTTTCATACACAGTCGCGCAACTCGCACGGAGCTATTTATTGCTTCAGGCACCTACTTTTTAGCGACGTTGTCTACAACATCTTTATGAAATTCTTCGCATTATCTGTTCAATTAGGCTTGAATCAGCAGGATAAACTCGAAAAACCAACTGATCTCTTCTGTTTTTCTATATATAACAATCAGTTACGTCATGTTGGCATTGAGAATGAAGTGGCCGCTCGATTAGCAACTGAACCTGAAAAGCGCTTGAGGCAGGTGTGCTCGATAGCCAAAAGCCTTACGGAAAACACACAAATAGTATGTGTGGGACGACAGGATGAAAGACATGGAGGAGTTACTGGGGGGTTAACTATTAATACTTGCGTCTTTTTTACAGAGCCTTTTATTCTTGATCAGTACCCAGCCAGTCTTTTAAAACTGATTCTGTATGCTCGCCAAGCTTAGGGCCTGGCCATTGGGTTGCACCTGGTGTGCGTTCCAATTTGGGGTGCACAGCCGGGACTATCCGTTGTTCACCATTCACTTCAATAGACTCGAAGCTATTTCGCGCCCGAAAATGCGAGTCCGCTACTACATCGGCAACCGAATTAATCGGACCCGCGGGTACCGCTGCATCGTCCAGGATGGCCAACGCATCAATTGAGTCTATTGACGATGCCCACTTGTTAAGCGCCTCGTCAATGGCAGTTTCGTTTGCGACACGGCCCGCATTTGTCGCCAGACTTGTGTCTTCTGCCATTTCCGGCCGACCAATCGCATTCATTAGTCGTTTGAAAATCGAATCACCATTGCCACCGATAACAATGAACTTATTATCCGCACACGCATAGGTGTTGGTTGGCACAATACCCGTAACAGTTGTACCAGAAGGCTCTCTGACTATACCCGTGCCATCGTATTCAGATACCACGCCTTCCATCATGTTGAATATTGATTCGACAATCGAGACATCCACGGTCTGACCGCGCCCATCATCGTTTTGACGATTCAACAAAGCCATCAACACACCGATAACGGCATGCAGTCCGGCAAACGTATCACCCAGACTCAGGTTGGCGCGAACCGGAGCCTGACCGGCAAATCCGTTGACGTAACGCATACCTGCAACACCTTCACACACCGATGCAAAGCCAGGCTTAGCCGCATACGGGCCACTTTGTCCGTATCCTGAAACACGGGTATAGATCAGTTTTGGATTACTGGCTTTAAATTCATCAGGCCCCAAACCCCAGGCTTCCATCTTGCCGGGTCGGAAGTTTTCCACCAGCACATCAGCCTGATTGATTAACTGATGCGCAATCTTCTGTCCAGCCTCACCCGATAAATCCAGCGTGACTGACTTCTTGTTTCGAGCAATACTCGACCACCAATAAGAGGTACCCGTTTCATCGAGCAATCGCCATGATCTCAATGGGTCTCCGTTGACCGGTGGCTCTATCTTGACGACTTCTGCGCCAAAATACGCCAGAATTTGACCAGCAAACGGTCCAGCAATAAGCTGCCCCATTTCCAGAACCCGTATTCCATCCAGAGGTTTTTTGGTTGGCATATCTGTACTCAAAAGGTTTATTATTATTCTATGAACGTAATAAAAGATGCTCAACCAGGTGACAATGACTTTCCTCTGGCGAAGCACACCGCCAACTATACGCCATTGTCGCCACTGAGTTTTTTAAAACGCTCGGCCGAGGTTTATCCAGAATACACAGCGCTAATTCATGGCAAAAGAACGCTAACCTATGGCGAGGTTTATACCCGTTGCCGTCAACTGGCCCACCGTTTAAGCCAGCATGGTGTTAAAGCTGGTGATGTCGTATCGATCATCGCGCCCAATATCCCGGAGCTCTATGAAGCCCATTTCGCGGTACCTATGTGCGGCGCTATACTCAATGCGATAAACACACGGCTCGAGGCCAAAACCATTGCGTACATTCTCGGGCATGCGCAAACGAAAGTGTTGCTGGTTGACAGAGACTCAACATCCGTCGTCCAAAAAGCCCTTGAATCAATCAGTAATCCTCCTCTGATTATCGATATCAACGACCCGGGTGCAAGTGGCGAAGCAGCATCTGAAATAGAGTACGAAGCCTTTTTATCTACAGGCGATGTAAATTATCAATGGTTAATGCCAGAAGATGAATGGGCATCCATTGCACTGAATTACACCTCTGGTACCACCGGTGAGCCCAAGGGTGTTGTGTACCATCATCGTGGCGCATACATGAATGCCATGAGTAATATCACAGGCTGGCACATGGGCGCACATCCGGTATACCTGTGGACACTGCCCATGTTTCATTGTAATGGCTGGTGTTTTCCATGGTCACTTGCCGCCAATGCAGGCGTGAGCATATGCGCACGTGCAATCAATGCAGAGCTGATCTACAGCAGCATAGAAAAACATGATGTTACCCACTTCTGTGGTGCACCGATCATATTAAACTTTATTATTAATGCCGATCCGGCTATTGCCAGAAAACTTGAAAAACCGGTGGAAGTGATGACTGCAGCCGCGCCCCCTCCAGCCAGCGTACTGCAACGCGTAGAAGCCTTGGGTTTTCATGTGACCCACGTATACGGACTAACAGAGACTTACGGCCCTGCCGTCATGTGCGCATGGAAAACTGAATGGGATTCTCTTAGCGCCAAGGAGCAATCCATATTAAAAGCACGACAGGGCGTTCGCTATCAAGTGCTGGATGAGCTCGATGTAATGAATCCGGACACCATGCAACCAGTGCCTCGTGATGGAGAAACCATTGGTGAAATTATGTTTCGAGGTAACATCGTGATGCGAGGTTACTTTAAAAATAAAGAAGCCAACGAGGCCGCATTTGCTGGTGGTTGGTTCCACAGTGGCGACCTGGCCGTCATGGACCCTGATGGTTATTTACGAATTCTCGATCGCGCCAAAGACATCATCATCTCTGGCGGTGAGAATATCTCATCGATTGAAATCGAAGATGTGCTGTATTCCCACCCCGATGTTTTAGAAGCTGCTGTGGCTGCCAAGAATGATGAGCACTGGGGGGAAACACCGTGTGCATTTGTGCATTTGGTTAATGGTGCATCGGTTACAGAAGAAGAAATAATCAACTATTGCCGCGAAAAAATGGCCCATTTTAAATGCCCGACGAAAGTCGTTTTTAGGGAGCTTCCGAAAACGTCGACGGGCAAAGTGCAAAAATTCCAGTTACGTGAATGGGCTAACGAGCTTTAAGCTAATAGCTTACAACCTCAATTTCCAAGCCCTGTTTGTCGTCAAAGTAGAAGCGACGGCCCGGCTCGTAGTCGGCGTGTGAATAAGTATTAAAACCCGCCGCCTTTACTTTATCTTCGGTACCATCAAGATCATCAACAACTATCCCTAAATGATTTAACGCCATCAGGCTGTTATGCGTACTGTCGCCAGGTATAGGCGCCTGCGTCTGACCGCTGTTATACAGTGCGATATAGGTGTCAGTGCCACCAACATGGACTGAATAGCCACCAAGGATAGCCTCGCCAGACCAGCGTATGCGCCAGTCGAATAGCTCAACCAGCATATTCGCGGTGGCGTCTGGGTCGTTAACGGTTAAATTTATGTGCTCTACTCTTGCTTCAGCCATGTCTATTTCCCTCATTGTCAGTACTGCTTGAAAATCGGTTCGGTCTGCGGCCAAAATCGCCAATTTCGACACTAGGCAAATGTTAATACCTCTAGTAAGGTAGAGGTCAAGCGTTAATTTGAAGAAAATTGAAATGCGTAAATCCCGGGCACAACTGCCGAACCTCTCAATCGGCGAATTAGCGAATCGCACTGGCTTTGCAATTACCGCCATACGCTTTTACGAAAGCGAAGGATTAGTTTCATCCACACGCAACGCCAGCGGACACCGCCGGTTCAAGCGTGGCGACATCCGTCGCCTGGCATTCATCAAAATCTCGCAAAACCTGGGTTTTTCATTAAGCGAAATACGCGACACGTTGTCCACTTTGCCCGATCGGCGTACACCAACAAAGAGAGACTGGGAACGATTAAGCAAACATTTTGCGCAGCAAATTGATCAACGCATTAGCGGCTTGGTGCAACTGCGTGAAAACTTGAGTACGTGTATTGGCTGTGGGTGCTTATCACTGTCAAGCTGTCAGTTGTTCAACCCGAAAGATGCAGCCGCTGCATTAGGGGCAGGACCACGCTACTTGCTCGGCGATAGCTCGAAAGACCTGCCCGGCGAGTAACAACACGCACCTGGCGATGGGTTAAGTCAGTGACGCTAGGGAAATCCCCAATAGGCAGTCTCTAGCAATACGGATACGCTCAATTTCAACTTTCACAAATGGCAGAGGGTCCAGACCATGGGCGTTGATAGAGTAAGCGGAGGTTACGGTAGCCAATACTATCGAAATGAGGCCTCACAATCAGAATCGGAGCAAAACGCCTCGAACGACTACGCAGCAGCAGATGCGGGATCTTTCGGAATCGTACCCAAAGTAACTCCTGCTGAAACCGCCAGACCATTGGGTGCGCCAGGACCATACGAAGCCGCAGATGCCGGTTCTCTTGGTATTCCGTATAAACCTGTGGTCAGTCATGCGCAAGTCGGCGTCGGTTCAGCGGGCGGAGAAATACTGGATACGCAAAGCAAACTAGGCGCACTCGGCTACGATGTTGGAACACCCGATGGCATTTTTGGCCCGAAGACTGAAGCTGCCGTTATCGCGTTCCAAAGGGCCAATGGATTGGATGTCGACGGTATTATCGGACCACAAACACACCGAGCACTGGACAATCTTGACAACCCGTGGGAAGCGATTGATGCCGGATCGTTAACACCAATCGAGAGGAACTTGCCGACAACCAAAGCAGACAATCCCTATTTCGCCGCCGATGCCGGCTCACTGGGCTTACCGCCTTTGGCTAACCCGTACACGCACGCCGACGCCGGATCATTAGGAGTGACAGAAATCACCGGTAACGGGGATGCTGGCGGGACTTATCAATCTGAGTCTCGGGCACCGTTCTCTGTGGAAGGCTCAAACTATGGTGAGCGTGGCCGAGCTGTCATCACACGCACTTTGGACGACACAGGATCACCATTACAAATTCAGTCGGACGAGTTCGAAATTATTCGCCATGAAAACGGCTTGTACACGGTGGTGTTGCCAGGCGTTACCGATTTGAGTAGTCCGCACTTCGGACTCGATGAGAATAATCAAACAGTTCGTGATTTAGATCAATTCGCTGAACGTTCCTCGCACAATTCACTGGTTGAAGACAACGCCTATGCAGCGATGGTTAAAGAATACGTCTCTCAGCACATACCAGCAGGCTCGAATGTCATGCTGGTTGGCCACAGTTTCGGCGCTGATACTGCGCTTGATCTTGCCAGTGACCCGACGTTCAACAATCCCGATTCCGGTGTTAATGTTACCCATGTTGTAGCGGCGGCTTACTTCTCACAACCACAAATCGGTAATGTGCAAGACCACACTGATGTGCTCGTGTTGCAGAACACGGAAGACTTGGCCGTCAATGTTGAAGGTGTGGGTCATACACGCGTGGAGGCTGCCGATTTCGTCAGTAGCACGGTTGATACAGGTGTTGATACCGGTAGAAATTTGCTTGGATTGGGCAACTCAATATTTAGGCGGGACACAGCAGGTTTTATCGAAAACGGTAGTGGCCTTATTAACACGGCCGATAGCGTGGGTCAGCGCGCTACAACTCTCCCCTACCCAGATGCACTTGCGCTTCTTTCTTCTGGTGTTAGCCAACCAACCGACAACAGTATAGTCGTGCGCTTCGAAGGTGGTAACGAAGGTTTCGGGCATCATCAGAACAACTACACCGAATTTGTAAGCGACTCCAGTATTGACCACAGCAATAATCCGACAGTTGAAGCGTTTTATGAATCTATTGCCCAAGCCGGGTACGATCAGGATGGCGATAGTTTTGCCGTCGATGTCTCAGTCGCTAATCCCGAACTACACCGCAATACCTTTCCCGGGCAAGCACAAGTCGATGGTGCCAGAAATTTCTGGAATAGCCTGCCTGGAAACGATTTCGTGGAAGACGCTGCCCGAGGCGCATCACGCTTTACAGCAGAACACGGCAGCTCATTTAGAGATACAGTACGCGATGGCGGTGTTGATGCCTGGAACAGCATACCTGGCAATGACCGGGTTGAATCTGTGTTTGGAGATGCAACAGACAGATTGCCGTTTAACAATGCAATTTCCACCAGCGCTAGAGCCTTGGCCGGTGACACTGACATCCAACTCGACCAGGATGCGACCGACGCAATACAACGCGACCCCGGTTTTATTGAGGTTGAAGAAAGACTGGTGGCTCAAATTGAACAGCGAGTCGCACAAAATGGCGATCTTGGTTCGCAAGGTCTCACCATACCGTTGTCAGAACTGGAACCAAACCTTGTCGTTGAACTCGGTGGGCAACGCGGCAGTTTAAATCCATTGTCGGCAGACAGTCGGGCCACGTGGGAAGTAGCGGGTGACGAACTAACCTGGCTGCTGCGCCATGCAAGACTCGATGGTACGGCACATGTCAGCCCATCTGGTGAAATCAGCATTGATTATAAGATATCTGATGTACTGGACCTAAGGCCCGGCGACGGCCGAAGTTTACCGTATAACGCCGTCACCGCCGTGACAGGCACACTTTGGCATGATGTACTGGGTGCAGAAGAGTCTGCTATTACGGGCGAATTTTCGACGACACCGCAATCCCCTATAAGCAATAGCTGATGCAAACACTAGCTAATGACATTCAAAGTTGAAGCGCAAGGCTGGATGACTCTATAAATTCGGCCATTCAATTTTGAGTGAGAATTTGAGTGACCAATGGCAGTCGCGCACCGACTCAAAGAGTCGGGCGCAACTGCCACATACAACACATTAACAATATTACGGTGTTGGCAGCCCAACCACTGTTCCAGCACGCCGATCATCGGCACCACCGTATTGCAAACCCGTGACAGGGTCGACTATGACGGCCTGAACCGAGCCAATTTCACTGGGCTCATCGCGCAGTGTGTGGCCAAGCGCAGTTAATGCTTCAAGTGCTCCGGCGTCAAAATCCTCGTAACTTACCGAACCACCACCAGAACTTATGCGAGGCGCATCGATAGCATCTTGAATAGACATACCGTGATCAACCAAATTCACCGTGATGTTGACAACCGAATTGATAATGGTAGAACCACCTGGTGAACCGTAAGCGCCAACAAATGTATCGTCTTTAAAAACGAGTGTAGGCGCCATGCTGCTGCGTGGACGCTTAAACGGTGCCACATCATTTGCACCCGGTTTGAAGTCTTCCGCAGAATCGTTGAATTGCGGCTCAAAGTTAAAGTCCGTTAGCTCGTTATTAAGCAGAAAACCATAGCCTGGTACAGTGATACCCGAACCCCAAGTGCCTTCGATAGTAGATGTCCAGGATACAACATTGCCATTTGCATCAATTACAGAGAAATGCGTGGTATCAATTCCAACTTCTCCGTCAACGGCATTGGTTATATTCGCACCATTGTTACCGGTGAATGCAGGGTCAAAATCGCGCGGGTCGCCTGGCAATACGGCGTCATCTTCGATACGCGCATCGGTAGTAATTTGCTCACACCGTGGCGCCAGGTAATCTGCATTGGTCAAACCTTCAATGGGAAGTTCGACAAAGTCAGTATCGCCCATCCAGACCGATCGACTTGAGAAGGCCAATCGCATGGATTCAACCATAACGTGTAAAGTTTGCCCAGTGCCGGCACCAAAACCTTGCTCCGCATCGCCCAGTGGAAACTGCTCAATACATTCAAGAATTTGCGCAACCGTCATCCCACCCGATGATGGCGGGGGCATACCATTCATGGTGTAACCGCGGTAGTCAGAGACGATAGGATCGCGCTCATCAATACCTGCTGCCTGATAAGCAGCCAAATCGCTCATGCTCATTCGGCCTACCCCTTTCTCGCCAATGGTGTCTCGCGCACGCATTTGCGCACTGACTATAGCTTCAGCGATTTCACCGGTATAGAAAACATCAGTACCCTGCTCGGCAATAAGTCTGAAGGTTTTTGCAAGATCAGGTTGAACCAGCAAAAAACCTTCGCTAAGCGGCTCACCGTCAGCCGTACGAAATTTGGCCGAAGTCTCTGGCCAGAAGCTGGTTCGTTCACTCTCGGTAAGCGTTGCCAACCTCTCGTTTATTTCAAAGCCTTCCTCCGCAAGTGTGATAGCTGGTGCCAGCGCATCGGCCAGCGATAACGTACCGTAATTTTCCAACGCATGGGCGGCACCCAACAAGGTGCCAGGCACACCAACACCAAGTCCGCTGGTGGCAATATCGGTAAATGAACCCAGACGGTCGTCGCGGGTTTCCTCACCAGTACAGTTTGGTTCACAATTCAGATACTGAGTCGCTGTTGCAGCTTCTGGTGCTTTCTCGCGTGAATCAATAAAAAAAGTACGGCCCGTTTCTGGCTGATAAATTCCCATAAATCCGCCACCACCAATGCCTGAGGAGGTAGGCTCAACAACGTTTAGTACAAACTGCACAACCACAGCAGCATCGATAGCATTACCGCCGTCGCGAAGTACCTGAGCACCTGCCTCGGCCGCAATTGGATGTGCCGCCGTGACAACACCTTCGCTAAACCCTGACTCACTGTCAGCTGCTGGCACACCGAAACTGGCTGTGCCATCGCCGGTTGTTGTAATGTCGGTACCGGCTGTGGTCCCGCCGTCATCATCATCGTTGCTATTACAGGCAACCAGGCCCACACTTAACACCAGTGCGACAAATCCTGAGTGTTTGAAAAATCGATTTTTACTTTTTCTTACCATAATATTTTCTCTCCTTAAATCTGAAATGGTCCACGAACGGTTCCATACTAAAAGAGCTAAGAAAAAGAAGTTTATGATTAAGCGCCTTGAGTGAATTTTTACCAAGACTTATACCGACAAATTGTCTCGACAAGACAATCTAACTCATCCAAATGTACTAACGGACTGCTTTAGGCTTTGGGCTTTAGGTGCGTTGGTTGCATCCGCAAAACAACGGTCAACCAATCGTGAAACGAGCTTTCAATGCCCGATCTAACCAACGCATCAGTAAGCCATCTGTGGTGTTCTGAATACCAATTGAAAATCGTTCAGACATTGTCTTCTTTTTCTTGTATTGGACTTTAATCACTTCAGCTTCTTCACACTTATCCATTAAATAAGCATCGCTGGTTTGAAGCTCGTCTGCCAGAGCATTGTCCAATACATCCTGTCCCGACCAGATTTCGCCAGTGGCGATTTTTTCGATATCCAGCACCGGGCGTCGATCGTTCACGTAGGTCTTGAATTGAGAGTGGATTCGTTCGATATCTTCAACAAATTTCTCACGCCCTTCGTCGGTGTTTTCACCAAACATGGTTAGCGTGCGCTTGTATTTACCTGCGGTTAGCATTTCAAAATCGATGTTGAATTGCTTCAGCAACCGATGAAAATTAGGTATTTGGGCAACCACGCCAATCGAACCCAACACTGCAAACGGGGCGGCGATTAACTTGTCGGCTACGCATGCCATCATATAACCACCACTGGCTGCAACTTTATCAACACAAATAGTCAAGGGCACTTTTTTGTCTCTGATTCGATCGAGCTGGGATGCCGCCAAACCGTAGGATGCAACCATACCACCGCCGCTTTCAAGACGCAGCACAACCTCATCCTGTTCGTTAGCGGCGGTTAAAATAGCTGATATTTCCCGACGCATATTTTCAACTTCTGATGCCCTTATGTCGCCATCAAAATCGATCACATAAACGCGATTTTTGGCCGACTCAGCAACCACTGTTTCACCATCGCCACGTTGCTTCTTGGCTTTTTTAGCAGCTGCTTTTTTCGCCTTGCGCTCAGATTTTTCTTCAGCCTTTTTTTCTTTGGCCGCCACCTTCTGAGCTTCCTCATCGAGTAGTGAAAACGACAGTGCCTCTTTCATATCGTCGAGCTGCTCGTTAAGTTTGGTTATTTCGATTCGCCCCTCAGAACCAGGCTTTCGTCCACGACTACCAAGCATGGCAATGGAGAACACCACAATTAGAATAGCTACAACAAAGGTAATAACTTTAAGTAAAAACAGTCCGTAACTTGCAAAAAATTCAGCCACCCGGCTCTCCTATTTATGACTAAAAAACCAGCATTGATGAATGCGGGCGTTGCGTTGAAAATCCTGATCTATTGACCAATGTGATCGATCATCAATTTTATACTGCTTATCTGCACAACCAGCACTACTGCTTGCGGCATCACTATTGGAAAATTTGTCGGTACTCGGCTGGACACGACTGCCTTTGCCTTTTGCATTTTTTTTATTAACTTTTTTCGCAACAGTTACCTTACCCAATGCCGGGTCGAGTTTAAACCGTCGGTAGTTATTTGAGAACACCAGCGTGCCATCAGGTTCCAACATGGTCATACAGGTACGAATACAGTCAGCATGATCACGCTGTACATTCCAATCTGCATCAATGCCCGTGGAGTTAGAAAATGTTGGCGGATCGAGTAAAATCAAGTCGAAGCGTTTGTTTTTGTTGTCTGCAAGCCATGAGTTTACATCGCTGCGTACCACCTCGTTGCGGGCTTCGTCTAATTGGTTAAGCCGTAAGTTCCTGGTTAGCCATCGCGAATACCGATTAGACAGATCAACAGAGACCGTATTGCTCGCACCACCGCTAGCAGCCGCAATGGTGGCGCTACCGGTGTACGAAAACAGGTTCAGGAAGCGCTTGTCTCTGGCTGATTCCTTTAAATAGCGTCGAACCCGACGATGATCGAGAAACAGCCCAGTATCCAGGTAGTCTGAGAAATTGCACTCTAATGCATAGCCGAACTCGTTAACCACACCTGTGACGTTGGATGCACTCTGCTTCTCATACTGGGCATGCCCCGACTGCCGCTCTCTTACTTTCAAGTGCACACAATCTGGGTGCACTTGAAGACTTGTCGGTATCACTTGCATCGCAGCTTGCAAGCGAGCCGATGCCATTGCCGTGTTAACAGTAGCCGGCGCTTGGTATTCCTGCACAACGACGTGCCGCTCAGCACAATCGTAAATATCAATGGCCACGGCAAACTCGGGCAAATCGGCATCGTACGCTCGCCATGCTGTAATTTGCTCACGCTTTAGCCAGGATTTTAAATGCTTGAGATTCTTTTTTAACCTGTTAGCAAAAGGCTGCGCATCGACAGCACTGCCATCAATGGCTACACCCTTATTCCAAATTTCATCAGAGCCATGAGTACCGTTTTGCGGTGTTGCATCACTTTTTTGTACTCGGTTAGCTTGCACCGTTGAATCGGTGGCGCTTGATGGACTCGAGACCGGTTCACTTCGCGATTCCGACCAAATTGATTTAGAGCCAGCTGCTGAGGCTGATGGAATAGTGCCTTCATGTAAACCACAATCAATTGGGCCGTTACGCACTGACAATGTTGGCTTTAAAGGCAATCTGGTTTGACGCACCGGTGCTGTGTTGGCTGTAAACAATCCAACACGCCAACCATCATAGGTTGCACTTAGCGCACTACCCAGATTGTGATAAAAGGAAGTATCGACCTCAAGCCGTTCGCCGTAAGGTGGATTCGTTAACACCAATCCATTGGCTACATTCACTTTGAACGTTTCAGTGAGTACATCGCCCTGAGCAAAACTGACGTTATCTTCTACACCAGCTATCGCCGCATTTTCAATCGCCAATCCAATCGCCCGCTTGTCTTTATCTGCGCCACGAATATCACACGCTGTCGGTTGAACCGCAGCCTGTGCTTCACCAAGCACTTTGTTCCACTGGGCTTCATCATGTCCCAACCAACCTTTGAATCCGTAGTAGTCGCGTTTTAACCCCGGTGCCATGTTGCACGCGATCATGGCAGCTTCAATCACCAGCGTTCCAGACCCACACAGAGGATCGACAAAAGGCTCCCCACGTTGCGCCCGCTCTGGCCAACCGCAAG
>CALIMV010000359.1 GCA_938045275.1 uncultured Granulosicoccaceae bacterium | reverse complement strand
TGTCAAATTTCTTCTGGCTATTCAGTGCTATTTCAGCCGTGCTGCGTACCTTATTCCAAATGCGAACATCGTATAGGGCACCACGCAGACCTTCGTCTATATCAAACGTATCGTTTATTGAATCACGGTCTTGGCCAAATAGCAGACTTCCATCAGCTACGCCACCCGCTATAATTTCCCCAGTAAAGAAATTGGTTTTTGACTCGATTAATTCCCCGTCTACTAAAATCGCTATGTCGCCATTGGTGTTGTCCCAGGTAAGTGCAAAATGATGTTTTTCACCGTCGAGTAATAACTGACTGTAGTCGACCGCTGTAAAGCTACCGAATATCCCATTGACGGTAACGAACAAATCCCCATAATCTTTGACCTCAACCTGAAAATGACTATTCGCGCTGGCAGTCGAATAGCTGACAAGTACATTGTCACCAACTGTTTCTGTTACGGCGAACACCGTTTCAAATGTTAACGAGGTTAGACCACCAATTATTGCACCACCATCATTGGCTTGCAGGTAGGCATTGTTACCACCATCGGTATTCAGTTCTATTCCACTTGAAAGATCGCTTGGGGTGCTATTGATTTCGGCAACGTCAACTAAAGAAACAGAGATGACTTTGTCTAAAGTATTGCTATCGACATCAGTGGTACGAACCGTTAACGAGTGAATCGCATTGGTTTCAAAGTCAAGTAACGATTCATCAGAAACGGTGATTTGTCCGGTGTTTGCATCAATGACAAATGCGCCGGGAACTGTTTCAGTTGCAAATGAGTAAGACAATGCCTGTGTGGTATCAAGCACAGCGTTAGCATCGTATTCAATTATGTACTTTAGCGAGGCTGTGCCATCCACATCGTCCCACAGCCCAGTAGCCGAAAATATCTTGGCGTAGTGCTGACTGCTCAGATTGTTATTAGGGTTGTTAACGTCCCAATTTTCATACGCTGCATTGACCTTGTAGCCATCGCCATCTCCCTGATAAAAATGTTCACTGGCCACACCGACATCGTACCAACGCCATTCGCCTTCAACAAGCTCATCAGATGCACCAATGTACGCCTGAGCAGCACCGTTGGCATTCAAGAGATCGATGACTATCTGGTTTTCTTCTGCAGAATTTATCGTGACAAGATTTCCACCTACTCCGTTAAGCAGCGTTGTCTGAGAATTTGACAAGGCGGTAGACCAATCTGTGCCAGTATCAACGTAAGAATAAAATTTCCCTGTTTCTGCACTGTACACCAACGTTGGATTAGCGGCCAAAATGGCATTAATGCTTGCTTCCCGCTCAGTATCTATGCCCGTAACTGTGCCAATAACCGTACCATTGATTGCGTTCTCATTCACCAGGAATGTCAATGATGCTTCGCTGGCTATAAAACCGCTTTGATTCGTATGCATAACAGTCAAATTGTTTCCATTGACTGTTTCAGTGATCACATCGTACTTTGATAAGTTATCAAAATTCCACTGTGCGATCATTCCCGCATTGTCGTGCTGTAGCTCAGTACGATAGCTAGCGGCCATTTCGGCGTTTGTCCTAACATCGTTATACAAACGTACGCGTTGCAGGACACCCGATACGCTTTGATTGACAGCGAATGTGCCGACCGTGTCTTGATCGTTACCCATGACTAAGGTGCCGCCAGCAGCAAGTGTGTAGCCTGCATTTGCACCAGAAATCGTTTCCATCAATGCACCGTCGAGGTACATTGATAGATTGCCAGTAGGGCCATCCCAGACCAGTCCGATAGTCCGGTTCACACCGTCATTAAGCGTCTCGGTCGGTGTAGTGAACGTGTATCCCGTTCCAGCAATTAGAACACGCAGCTGCCCACTACTGTTTATTAAAACCGCTAACTCACTTGATTCTGAAGGTACGGCATAGTCAATAAGGAATGGGAAATCTCCCCCTAGCAACGATGCTTCAATTTCAACTGAAAAGGAACTAAGTCCACCAAGGATTAAACCTCCGTCATCAGCAAGCAAATAGGAATCGTTACCTCCGTCTGCGTTCAAGCTTAATCCACCACTATTGGTTGCCGTGGTTTTTATATCGGGAATGATCGACTCTACGGTGACATTAAACCGCTGCGCGAATACGCCTTGATTATCACCGGTACCATTTCCGCTCCAGACTATCACTGCGTTGTTGCCTGAAAGTGCAACAGTTGCATCTCGCTGATCAGTAGCTACTGTTGTATTGATTTGAGTTTCACTGCCAACAGCGTTCCCAGCACTGTCGAATTGTTGTGCAAAAATGCCTAATCCAGATCCATCTTGCCCACCAGCATCGTGCCAAACAACGATAAAATCACCTGTGTCGTTCACGCTGACGTTGGGACTACCTTGATCGTTTACGGTCGTTGTATTGACCAGAAACTCGTTTGTCAGGGCTACTCCACTGCTATCGTACATCCGCGCATAGACTCCCTGACCGGAACCATCCTGAGCACTGCTCATCCAGGTTACAACGAAATTTCCCACTGCATCGCTATCGACGTTTCCGTACCATTGATCATTGGCGCTTACCTGATTAATTTGAAACTCTAGTCCCTGAGGTACGCCAGCTGCGTTAAATCGCTGGCCATACATACCTTCACCCGACCCGTCCTGGCCCGAACTCATCCAGGTCACTACATAGCTTCCGTCATCTGCGACAGCGACATCTGGATGATGCTGTACGCCTGTTGTTGTTGAATTGACAACGGTATTACCGCCTTGCGCAACACCGTTTGCATCGAATCGTTGCATGTAGATATTGCTGGATGGCGCGCTTTGAAAAACAATGACAAACGAGCCATCTGCAGCTATATCAACTGCGTCTGCTTCTTGAATATTTGGTAAACCACTGATCGGGGTCTCAGCGGTTAATGCTGTGCCGTTAATGTCAAATAGCCGCATATAGGATTTATACGTACCCGAACGGTCATCGCTCCAGGTAACAACAATGTTTCCATTGTCTGCCATTGCAACAGTTGTCCAGTCTTGGCTTGCCGTACTAGCACTATGAACGACGAACTCAGATATCCGTACGCTTCCATCAGCATTAAATATTTTTATATAGGTGTCGATGTTTCCACTACGCGCATCTTCCCAAGCAACGACGTAGTTGCCACTGGCGTCCATTGCAACATTTCCACCGCCAAATGGAGTCGTTTCCTGATTGCTTGTGGTAGTTCCGTTGACCAGCGTTTCGCCACCGACTGGTGTGAAATCGGGCGCTAAAATGCCTACCCATCTTTGTTTTAATTCAGAACTGAAAGCGATATTACTTTCAACCTCACCTTTAAGGTATTCTAAATCCCAGTCTCCGCCTAATACTGAATGGCCAGTCAAATCAACCGATGCGGCAACGTCAGTACCGGTATATTTCGCTAGCTCATCCACAAAACGTTGTCCCTCAGCCGAAGAAGCCAAATCACAACCGTATATCAACAAATCACCAGAAAGGTCGAACGCATCAGCCCACATTGATATTTCTTCTTCATTAGAAATCAATGTCTTTAAATCTAAATGAGTTGAACCTACGTTAATTGCACCTTCAAAACCGTGTGAGATAAGATGAACAGCATTCAATGAGTCGTATGTGGCGAGCACATCACTTATCTGCTGAACACCATCTATGTTGTTATCAAGAATGTATATATCGAAATAGCGCCCATCCGCTCGATCACCGGTTAAGTCATTTAATAGCAGCTGATAGTTTTCTGTATCTGTATCAACAAATACCACTTCATGAGCCGTGTACAATTCGTCTACTTGAGCTTTATAGGTATCTCGTTTTTTGTCTATTTCATTTTTTGCGTGAGAAATGAGTAGGTTTGTGTGCTGAGCCCTATCATCTCTGTCTAAAAACGTGCTGCTATCAAGTCCACCAAGAGCATCGGCCGAGTAAAGTACCTGATCATCAAGCGCTTCGAAAATAAGCCGTCCGCCGATGACGCTATTATCAATACCTTTGTTGCTCACTCCGATTCACCCGCAAACGATAAAACGTTATTGAGTCGTTTATCTTCGCGTTCAACGAGAAGACGAGTTCGTTCATGTTGGCGCTGTACGCGGCGCTGGGCATAGTTGAGTGCTCGACTACCTATCCAATGTGGCAATCGAAACGTATAATCACGTGCAAACAAAGTTAATACGCGGCGTGACCATGCACTAATGCCTCTCACCGCAATTTCGTCTTCAAGTGAAACAAAGCTCTGATAACTACCTGGGTTACCTTGGCGAGCACAGCGACCAAAAAGCTGCCGATCAATGCGAGACGCGTCATTACGCTCAGATAAAATGACGTGTAATCCTCCTTTGCCTAAAACTCCGTGATCAGGAAGAATGTCAGTACCTCGCCCCGCCATATTTGTGGCTACAGTTATTCTCCCTGACGTACCAGCTTGTTCAACAACGCGTGCCTCATCTTTGTCCTGACGCGCATTGAGCACTTGCGGGTGCAGGCCTTCGTCAAATAATTGCTTGGCAATAACTTCGGATGCCTGAACTGTGCGCGTCCCTATTAGCACTGCCCGTCCACGCGAAGCTTCCTCCCGAGCACTTGCGATTACTGCATCCTGTGCATGTTTCCTTAGCAAGAAGATTTGTTCAGGCATCGCAACCCGACGACAGCGACGATGAGGAGGAATACACACGACTTCCAAACCGTATGTTCTACTCACTTCACTTTTAATCTCGCGAGCTGTTCCGCTCATACCAGATAGTTTCAAATATCGACAAAAAAACTGCTGATAACTGATTCGAGCCAGCGTTTCTTTTTCCGGACTGATGTCACAATGCTCTTTGGCTTCCACCAATTGCTGAATACCCCGCGCCCATGATTGGTCAGGTAAAATCCGCCCGGTGTTAACGTCTACAATTTGAACCTTGTTATCACATACAATGTAATCACGATCACGTACATAGAGATGCTGCGCACAAAGGGCCTGATGTACTAGTTCCTCACATTGCTTTTTTCCATGCCGAACCGAGCCCAGTTGGTCTGTACATTTAGCCACGCGAGCAATGCCTTTTGGTGTTATTTTTACTATTCGTTCTTGCGCCTGAACTGAATAATCTTCCTCAATTAAAAGCTGACCTGCTACGTTAAGTGCTTGCTGATAGGTTGCACGGCTGACGTTATTTAGCGTATTTATTTTTGACAAAATCAATGGCGTGTAAGCGTCATCTATAAGCACACTATCGGCTTCATCTACAATGGCAAAACACAATCCTCTAAGCATTAGCTTACTGGCGCATTCACCATCATCATAGAGATTCTTTACGGTTAAATGTAATTGGCTACGCGACAATCCACGCTCAACACGATCACGTAAATAGTCGAAGCAAATCTGCTTGTTCGTACCATAGGTTATATCGCAGGCGTAAGCTGCCTGGCGCGCGTTGAAATCCATCTTTTCATTTACAACGCCAACTGTCAGCCCGAGTGCTTCATACAATGGACGCATAAGCTCAGCATCTCGCATCGCTAAATAGTCATTTGCCGTAACAATATGAACAGGCACACCCGAGAAAGCGGCAGCTGAAGCTGGCAAGGTTGCAGCCAATGTTTTGCCTTCGCCAGTTTGCATCTCAGCAAGCTGCCCGTTGTACATTACCCAACCGGCTTTTAATTGCGCATCGTAATGCCGCATTCCGAGAACGCGATCAGACATCTCACGGACCGCGGCAAACGCTTGAATAGCCAGCGTGCTATCCCATCCCGACAGGAAAAGTTTCTCCCGCAAGCCCAATACTGTTTGCGAAAATGCTGCATCAGGTAGCTCAGAATATAACTGGCCAGCGTGATCAATCCTCTTTATCAGGCTTTTTCGGGCGAAGGTTCGTAATTCCCACTCTGTTATTACCCGAGCCATGCCACGCTGAAGTAACGCATCGAGTCGATCAACTTGGGATTTATCGCGCTCCGGATAAAAGCCCAATGCAAGGCTGGGGCGACTTAAGTTGCCTTGAACGCTCGCCATTGCCTGTTACACTCCAAAACGCCGAATGAACAGTTGTCGTCCGAGTCGAGACCATTGCTCTGCCAACGGTTGACTTCCATGATCAAACTTGACGTAAGCGCGCTGACCAATTCGCCATGCAGTCGGTTCTTCTTCTAACGTGACATCAAGAACAAATATGCTTTCTAACGTTTTAAGCCCCTCACTATCTGCAGGATCAACGGGAATTGAACCGCCACCATTGCTACCCAATACACTACTGGGCAGTCGCTGCTGAGCGGCAGGTACACCTCGGGTGAGCTTTGCAGGTATTGTCGTCCTGACCGACTCTGCAAGCTTTACGTCTACGCCTTCCAGTGTTTCGCGGATAAGCCCAATACGATTTTGAGGAATAGCAACTCTTACCGTCATAGCACCTTGGTCAAGAACAAAACCAATTCGCTCGCCCTGACGTACGTATCGACCGGCTATATCGTCGGCCCTGCGCAATATGAATTGGCCGTTTTTCGCGCTGTGTATTTCTAACTTGTCTAGTCGTTCGCGATCACGCTCGAGTTCGCCAAGTTTACTGGCAATTTTATCCTTTACCAGAGCCGCTTGCATTGGATCAGAAACAGATTCCACCCGATAACGAACTTTCAATTCGTGCAACTCAGCCTCAAGTAATTTGATTCGGGCTTGAAGAGTCGGGTCGGCCATTGCCAACAGAGGTTGGCCAACTTTAACCTGAGACGAAGGTGCGGCCAGTAATTCGGTTACCACGCCATTAGTGCCAGCCTGGACTTGTGCCTTCTCGGGTAACCAAAGTACACCTTGCGCTTGCGTTGTTGACGGCATAGGTGCAAAAAATACAAATCCAAGCAGTGTTGCCAGGATGCCCACACTGACGGAAAGTGCGCGTGGTCGTTTATCGGACAGAGACTGGCTAAATAACAAAAAACGGGCTAGTTTTACTGCTGGCATGATCACCAACAAGGTTAATGCCCACAATGCCATCACTATGCCTACAATAAAAAAATGGCCAGCAATAAACATCACAATGGCAAAGGTAATAAAAAGACGAAATGCAATTGAGGCTATGCCGTAACACAATAACCAAGGTCGCTCCCTGTGGCGTGTTACCGGGGATTCAACCGCCTTTAATCCAAACAAAAAATACTGAGATAAATAAGTCAGGTATCGTGAAGAACGTGACGCAAGGTTTGGTATCTCAATTATTTCTTTAAGAATGTAATAGGCATCAAATCGAAGTAATGGGTTACCATTGAAAAAAAGTGTAGACACGCCTCCGACAAGCATGACATTAAACGCTATTAAGCGCAGAAGCCCGGGTTCTACATTAATCCATATTAATAATGCTATCGCTGCTAAGAACATTTCAACCATCATGCCCGATGCGCATACCATGACCCGCAAGGCCTTACTACCAATTACCGACATCGCTGATGCGTCAACATAGGGGACGGGAACGAAGACCAACATAGATATGCCCATCTCATGCACCTCACCTCCCCATTTTCTGGTAGTTATGGCGTGCGCAAACTCATGGAATAGTTTCATAACCGGATACACAATCAGCAACAACAAAAGATTACCTGGGTCAAAAATTTGGTCCATGCCTCCCCGACTCAATTCTGGCCAATTTATAGCGGCTACTACAATCGCCCAGAAAATAACCAACAACCAAATAAGTAAACCAGTCCAGCTAAAAACTGGACCGATAACAGGCATTGCTCTTTTCAATACGTTTTCAGGGTCAAATAATGGTATTCGTACAGACAATGGGCTGCGTAAAGCGGTTTCCCACCAGCGCTTATTGTTCCGCTTGGACCGCAGAAATAGTTCTTCGCAATCGGGTGACACATTAACTTTGAGTGCATCAATTGAGTGCAGCCGGCCCAGCAATGCTATAACGTCATCTTGCGTGGGCGCCTCATCACCGAGACAAGCAACTGATGATTCCCAGATATCGTGCACCGTTCGTACACCATCCATACGGCCAAGAACGTCGTAAGCGTTGACATTAAATTGATAGAATTTACCAATTGAATGATCATGCAACAAAAACGCTAGCTCACCGCCTGTTGGTCGCCTGTATAGTTCTATGTGTGATCGCAACCTAGGCTTAAGTGATGCCACTCTGTACCAGGAGGAACTCATTAAAGTAGACATAAGCGCTTAAGATATCCAGGTCCATAATCGAAGTCTTAACCAATCAAGCAGCTCATGAGTCCATACCCAGATTAACTTACGTCGCTCTATGTATATTTTACCAACGCCTTCCATCCCTGGACGGATAGTCGATGACGGTGTATCCAGCTTTGCCAGTACTTCGAAGACATTTCGCCCATTCTGAGCGGTTGACAAAGGCACAATGCGATCTATTGAAAACTCAAGCGTTGCATCGGGCAAGCCTGTTAGTGTTAGCGAACCTTTCTGGGTATTCTCAATATCACCGATATTTCGCTCGTCTACGTCCAGAACGACTCGATAGTTATCAAGCGGTGCAATTTCAAACAGCACTTTGCCATTCTCTACAGGTGTTCCAATACTCTGGCTAAGATCACCCGAGACTACAATGCCTGAAAACGGTGCTGTGAGTCTTGTGCGTTGAAGCTGATCTTCAATTAGTAAAAGTTGTGCGTTAGTTTGCTGTCGGCGAGCAGCCACGATTGCTGTAGTGGATCGATCATGCTGGGTTAACGCGGCCCGATGTTCTTTGTCTAGTTGTTCAAGTTCACTGGTCAGTTGAAGTTTCTTAAGACGCAGTTCCCGATCATCAAGAGTAGCGAGCACCGCTCCTGATTGCACAGTATCGCCTGCTCTATAATTGGCGCTTGCGATAAAGCCATCCAATGGCGCCGTGATGACTCGTTTAACACTGCCTTCCAGTCGGGCTTGTGTATTGACTTTATAGTCGCCCGTGGCGAAGGTCATAAAAATCGCACAAAAGAGTAGCGCAATCCCGTAAAGCTTCATAGCGACCTGCCCAGGGCCAAAAAGTTGCTTAACTGGACTACGCATCGACTCCCACACCTTATGCGCGACCGGTTTCTCTTTTTCTTGTTTAAGTGCTATGACCGGCCCTATTAGACCAGCAAGAGACTCACAAATCGCAATACTGTCTTGATCAAAAACACCTTCGCGCTCAAGTGTCAATGCACCAATTGCAGTCGGCCCATCGTAAAGCGGTGTACTTAACACGGCTTCACCGCCGCTATGCTGGGCAAGATTGGTTTGCGCAAAAGTAACGTACGGCGGCCCGTCTTCTCGTATTGGACAGAGCAATGTAGCGCCTTGGTCCACCGCCTCATTCATGGCAGCGCTAATATCACGTGTCAGATTAAGCCGCGAATCCACCCTTGTGCTATTAGATATCGCGTATACCGAAACTGATTGTTTTTTTATAAGGCCCAAACTAACCCGCGTGCACTCTAAATGAGTTGCTAGCTGAGTTACAACTGTTGTTGCAGCCGCGCTAAGTTGAGTATGAACAAGACTGGAAGTGAGTACATCAACCACCGTTACCAAGCGATTTTTCGGAGCAGTTATGCGGTTGTTTTGACGCAATAATCCGAACCACACAGCGCCCCATTGCATAAGTTGGATGATGGCTTGTTGCTGATGACGAATTGCATTTGGTAACTCAAACACTGCGACAGGTCCAGCAGACTCACCCGAATTCAATGGTGATGCAACGATACATTTAGACGGTTCAGCATCGGCGTTCTCAACGGCTAGAATGACTATTGTCTTTTCGTCCTGTGCCTGCTGCGCGGCATTTAGCATAGCAATTGGAACGTTAATAGAGCTTTGCGGCCAGCAGGCCTGTGGTTGCACCTGTTCGGGTCGGCTACTAGCGTCTAACACAAGTCCCAATGTTGTGCCAGATATCATGTCACATTGTGCGTCCAACCAGGCCTGTGCCGTTTTATTGGATAAAACGGATTTATTGCTGGTTGTGTCTGCCAACACTACACGGACAAACTTTGATGTGTTCGCTGAACTCACCGCTTGTCCACCTGGGGCGCTTTCAGAAGACGGATGCCCGTTTGCTGACGAAGATGAGCGAGACATTAGCGACTCGCAAAAAGTGAGCAGGGAATCGGTTTTGTCGTTAGTTCAGGATAGTATTCTTGAATACTTTCAATTATATTCTTATGATGCTGATTAGATGATTGGGTTTGAACATCTATTCTCAGTTCAGCGCTAGTGTCGAAACGAGGTATTAGATCTACTTCAAGCCCCAGCTTTTGTAGATTGGTTACATGCTTCTTGGCATTTGTCTGATTGCTATAAACACCATACGACATACGCCCTTTCCATGTCCCGTGTTTTATCCATCGAACATCGGTAATACCTGATTTATTCAGCCGTTTCAGCAAATCGTCTGGCTGATCGTACGGTTTACTTGAGAGCACCCTCCAGGAAGTGCCGTTAGATTTTTCAGACTCATACTGACCGGTAAAACGCATATCGACTGACGTTAACACAGAAGTAATAGTTTCTACTTCGTTTAAATCTTTAAGTGAGCTTAGAGATAGACAGTTTTCTCCATCCGACACTGTAGTAGACGACGAAACCGCATGGTCATCCGGTTTAACTACCGATGTCGGTAGCGGAGCCTCAGTGAATGGCTTGATAGCAGGTATTACATTAGGAATTGTATCCGGTCTTTCCTCTGTAATGGCTGCAGCCAGGATTGGGGACTCGTAGGCTGCTGGTGCCGCAGGCGATAGGGTCAGTTTAGTTGTCTCATCATTGTCAGTAGCAGAGTCCACAGAGGCAATGGATTCATTTTCTGCCAGCAGATTCAGAGTGCATTTCAGTCCTGCCGGTAATCGATTATCTGGATTAGGCAGCGATAATCGCACGCCCAAAGTTGCAGTAGCGGCGTCCACCATCGGGTCAATACTGGTGACCGTTGCTACAAATGGCCCTTCTATTGAAAGTTCAGGAGTGACTACTGCCTGCATCCCGATTTTTATCTGACCAAACATGTCCATAGGTACAATGACCCTGATACGTAAAGGGTCTAGCTGAGCAATCTGTAAAATCGGGTCTCCATCAACATACTCACCAACGTTCCTGTATTTGCTAATAACGACACCGTCGATTGGGCTACGGACAATGCGCCTGGCTAAAGCCAGTTCGTCGCGAATCGCTTCAAGTCGTGCAGTGTGCTGTTTTTCAGACGCCGCTTGAAAACGTAATTTAGCTGCGCTCTGAGTCGTATGAACTTCATCGACATCCTGCTTGGAGATTATGTTCTCGGCATTCAGTTCATCAACACGTTGTCGCCTGCGAACTGCGTATTCATGTTCTCTTTTCAGTAATTCAATTTCACTTTCTGATCGTGCCCGGGCACTAGTCACGTCATATGCTGCGTTCTCTACATCCGTACGCAAAGCGGCGATAACATCATTTTTTCTAACACGATCAGCTGCATCAACATTAACCGATGCCAATACACCAATTTCGGAGCTGCTGACATCAATCAGTAAATGGGGTTCAATTAAGCACTCCAACGGTTCATCAGCATAAGCAGTGGAATTGAATACGACAATAAAAACGAGAATCCACGGTGAGATTCTCCGCAGGAGGCACGCCGAAGTTCCCAGTAATAAGTAGATCATTACTATCAGTTTGTTGTCTATAAAGATCACAGTGGTCAAGCAAGCAAGTCAAGGACCACAACAGGCACAGGTAACGTAGGGTTTCAAACAGATGTGAGCGCTTTTTTTGCCCCTATGAATTGGTTCACATTTTAGGGCGCACACTCATGTGTAATCAAATAGGAAAATAAAGGGGTTCACAAGGCTTTGTTCAAGGTACCAGCAAAAAGGTCGCGATTCCGGGTACTGTATAACTTATTGCACGCTAGTCAATACCATTGCCCGGCTTAACTGCTTTTTTCTTCTACATAATCATCAATTATCCTGCCAAGAATATTGGCAAACTGATAATCGTGACGCTGATCAAGATCAATCCCCTTGTGATACTGACCTTCATATAATGTTAATTCAGCAGCCTCTTGCATAATCTGTGCCGAATACACATGCTTGATATTGGGTTGCGCGTCACCTTCAACACACCGGTACGTTCTAAAATGGCGATATTTTTTTATAGCTACTCCAAGCTCTTCTTGCACCTCACGCTCAAGTGCAATTTCAGGTGTTTCACCGTCTTCAACATGCCCTCCAAACAAATCCCAATGATTGGGAAACGGAATATCTGGCTTGTTATCACGAAGGTAGATAAGTAATTTGCCCTGCGAGTCGAAAAGCAACGCTGTCGCCACTTCAATCATAACTTTGACCTCATCCGGTTAGGATGCACCGATGTTACTATAAAGGCCTGTTTCACTCAGCTTGGTAATATAGTCCCTCACCGTTGGCAGATCTTCTGCGTATGTCAATCCTTTCCAGACCTCAGACGTTTCGAACACCATTGCCTCTAGTAATCCAGATTTTACGCCTTTGTTTACGGTATCAGGAATGTAGAATTCGTCTTCTAAAAAATCATCTGTGTCATTCAGAAAGTTCTGAAATTCATTATCTAGCAGGTTAAACACAGAAGGCAGGAACCCCCAAAATGTCATTGACACAATTGTATCTTTGCTTATTGGTCTTTTTACACTCGTGCAATCTACAGGCGAACCATACAGTTGATCGCGAGAGATATTACTGACTTCATGAATTGATTTAAGATAGCCATTAAAATCGATCTCGCAAATGCCCCTGTTGACACCTCCTGAACGACTCAATGTATTTTGCAGTCGGTACCCTGCCAATACGCATGTTTTAGGGTTATGCTGATGTTCTATGAGATAACGACCGATCACTCTGTAGTTTCCTCTGCCGTGATAGTCATCCGCATTAATGACGACAAACGGATTGTTAATGTACTCTCTGCACACCAGCAAAGCATGCGCTGTACCCCAGGGTTTCGCTCGCACAGTAAAGGAGGTATCAATGCAATGTGCTTTTCCAGCAGCTTTGTGAGATTGGTCGATGTGTGTTGTGTACGCAGTTAGCGACTGAACAACGAACTCGACTTTTAACGCGCTTCCGTATCCTTGTAAACGTGAAGAAAATTCCGCGGTATCCTGATGATCACTTACCACAAATACAATGTGATTGAATCCGGCACTAACAGCATCGTGCACGCTGTACTCAAACAACGACTGCCCCTCTGGTCCAACGGCAGCCAATGGTTTGTTACCGCCGAACCTTGCTCCCATTCCAGCTGCCAGAATGACAAGGGAGAGCTGCGTATTCAATCTACTCATTTGATAAACAGATTTTTACACTACAGAAACGCACTCTTTTTACCTTTACTTAGCCAAAATACAAAAAACACGCAAACACCTGTACTGGCTAGCAGAATTGTGGACAATGCGGCCGCTATACCAAACTCACCGTCTAGCACCGATACGTAAATATGTACCGGCATGGTAATGGTTTTACCGGTGTACAGAATCAGCGTGGCGGAGAGCTCATTGATTGCGGTGATAAAGCTCATCATGGCACCAGCCAGAATACCAGGCATAATCAGTGGCACGGTTACCAAAGCAAACACACTAACCGGACTGGCGCCAAGCGAGGCAGCGGCTTCCTCAATCGATGGTTTTACTTGCCGCAGGCTTGATGTTGTTGAGCGTACTCCGTAAGGTAACCGCCTGATAAATAAGACCATGATTATTATCGCGCTGGTAGCGACCAACTCGACTGGCCAGCGATTAAAAGTAGTGACAAAACCAATTGCCATCACGATACCAGGCACCAGATAAGGCACCATCAATATGGTATCCAGAAAGCCCGATACGCGTCCCTGCCTTCTAACAATAAGATAAGAAATCATCCCACTTACCAACGTAATGAATAATACTGCAGCCCCTGCGTAAGCAAAGCTGTTTATAACTGCACGGGATATCTCATGAATAACTCGGCTGTAACTGTTTAAACCAAACCCTCCGGTAAATACAGGGCCATTGGTCGCCAGAAACGAAGTGTATATGACTACGATTGACGGGATAACGCTACACAATACAACGGTGTAGCAAAAACCGGTTACCAGCAAGTGTCGCCAACCACGAAGCCTGACTGGTCTGGACAGATTGGTCAGTGAACTTGCATATCTTTTTTTAGAAATAATGTAACGCTGTAACAGCACACCGATAATTGAAATAACAATCATCAACATGGAAATGGTGACCGCCAAAATCGGCGGCCCACCAAGTTCGGAAGTATATTGGTTATAAGCCACAGTTGACAGCGTACGCACTTTACGCCCAATGATGGACGGTGTTCCGAAATCTGCTATTGACAGCACGAAACTTAAAATAGCGCCAGTACTTACCGCTGGAAACACCAGCGGCAACGTTACCTGCCAAAAGCGTTGAAACGCTGTACAACCAAGATTCTCTGCCGCCTCTTCCAAAGATTTGTTAATGGATGAGAATGCGCTTTCCGTCATTAAATACACAAACGGATAAAATTTCAAACTGAATACCAACACGATGCCGGTGTAACCATAAATCGTGGGCACGTCGACCCCAATAAATTTAAACCAGTTAGTCACTACACCATTTGCGCCGAATATCATAATCCATGCATACGCGCCAATAAACGGTGGTGACACCAAGGCCAGAACTGCAAGAGTGGAAATGAGGGCTTTACCGGGAAGCTGATACCGCGACATACAATACGCCAGCGGTATTCCTAACAAACAAGCGCCAAGCATGCCCAAGACACCAACAAAAATAGTGTTTTTAAGCGCAGTAACGTAGTATTTGTGACTTAAAATTTTCGCATAGTTTGCAAGCGTAAATTGTCCCGTGTCAGTGTCTGCAAAGCTCAATAGAAAAACTTTGCCCAGAGGCATAAAAAGTAAAACCGTGATAGTGAGGATGGTCAGCATGAGCACGACTGACCAAAAATCAAATCTTGGCCGCCAGGCCGAGGCAAATACGCTCATAAACGCAGCCCGGAATTATTCCTATCAAAAAAGCTTAGATCGCTTTTCTTGATGACAACCCAAACAGTGTCACCTTCAGTTAGCCGGACATACGCCTGTTTAGGTTCGCTGATAATTTGAACGGGTGTACCGTCGGTCGCTTGTACTGACAGTCTCAATTCGCGACCAGCGAAGCTGTGGTACTGCACTGAGACTGGAAACCGTAGGTGTGTAGCGGAAGATTCCTTTGGCTGGTCAAACAACTCCAGCCGGATGCGTTCGGGACGCACGGATACAACCGCCCCTTCAGAGGATACAGCTGCGAGGTAATCAGCTTCTAAATCAGTAACAACACCGCAAAACTCGAGAAAGCCAGACGCAACTTTTACCGGTAGAAAGTTGTTGCTTCCCACAAACGAGGCAACAAACTGATTGGCTGGTTGATGGTAAATAGCCCAGGGCGTATCACTTTGCTGAATAACGCCGTTATGCATTACGCAAACAAAATCTGACATTTCCAGCGCTTCTTCCTGATCGTGCGTGACATAGATTGTAGTAATGCCCAGTGATTGTTGTAACGCCCTTAGCTCTCTGCGCAAATCAATTCGCAGCTGAGCGTCTAGGTTGGATAGTGGTTCATCCATCAACAATACTTTTGGATTGGTTACCAGTGCTCGTGCCAGACCAACCCTTTGTTGCTGCCCGCCGCTTAGCTCGTGCGGCATGCGATTTTCAAGGTTTTCCAGCTGAACCAGCCGAAGGATGTTATCGATGCGCTCCCTTGCTTGTTGTTTTGGCACTCGGTGCTGCTTCAATCCAAAAGCAACATTTTTACCGACGTTCAGGTGAGGAAATATGGCGTAGTCTTGAAACACCATACCAATATTGCGCTTGTGAACTGGAATGTGGTCGAGTGGTTCGCCATCAACCAGTAACGTGCCTTGGTCCTGCTGGTGGAACCCGGCTAGGGTTCTAAGTAAAGTCGTTTTACCGCACCCGCTCGGACCAAGCAATGTGAAAAAAGAGCCGCTTGGAATATCAAGAGATATGTCCTGGAGAGCAGTAACCGTACCGTAACTTTTTTTTATATTTTTAATTTGGACTCGGGACATGGTAGCCGTAGAGTTTCCCGATAAAAAGAAGCGTAAGATTTATAAATCACCTACAACAAAAGACTGCTGAGTAATAGTACTCAGCAGCCTGTTTGCAGGTTGTAAGCAACGAGCTGTCAGCTTGATAATGTATAAATAAAAGTATTATTGGACTTCGAGCAACATATCACTCCACAGACCCACTAATCTTTCACGATTCTCAGCAGCCCAGGAACCGTCATAATCTATGGCCGGGAAGTCTGCCAACGGTGTCAGTTCAGGCACAGATTCTACATCGGTCCGAATTGGACGCCTGCCAACTGAAGCAACCACCGCCTGTGCTTCTTTGGAGTTCATGAAATCGAGGAATTTTTTGCCTGCCTCGGCGTTCTTAGCTCCTTTGAGTAAAGCCATGCCATCCGGAACAATCGAAGTGCCTTCAGATGGATAGACAATTTCAACCGGGCCGCCGCCTAGTTTGAATCGAAGTGCGGCATCTTCCAACGTCACCCCGACGGCCATCTCGCCATCGTTCACAAACTTTGGTACCGCGCCGGAACTGTTAGACAGGATGAAATTCCCCAGCATGCCTTTGTATACTTCCCACCCTTTTTCTTCACCAAAAGCCTGAATTACCGTAGCAAGTTGAATGTAGGAGGAGCCGGATTTATCGGCACGCGCCGATGATATCATTTCACTATACTCAGGCTTGGCAAGGTCTTCCCAGCTCTGCGGAACAGGTTTTCCGTCAAGCTTATCGGGATTAACCAGGAATACACTGACAACAGCCGTAAATGGAAGCCACGTACTGGGGCGCAAATTTGGATTGATCTTGTCAGCATCCACAGGCTCATAAGTTTCAAAAAGCTCGGCATTAGCGTCTAGCACAGCACCACCTACACTCCAAATGACGTCGGCGCCTTTACCTTCACCTTCAGCCTTTATACGATTCATCAGTTCACCGGTTCCCGCTTTGACAATCTCGACTTCGATTCCCGATTGCTCACGAAACATCGGCACCAATGCATCGACAATGGCTTGCGGTGCCGCGGTATAGACGGTAACCGGCTCGGCCGCTATTACAGGCGCCACAAATACAGGCGCCACAAAGCTGGCTGTGCTTAGCACGGTTGCTGCCAGTGTGGATTTAAACAGTTTTTTTATTGGGATCATGTGAATCTTCCTTTGTTCTGAACACGTTCGCACTAGTAAAATCTAGTAGTTTACTTGCAAGGCACGTATAACCATATCACGGGACTGAGTGCTGTACCAGAACCCAATTTTATGCTTATTGGAGGTATTGCCTTCCGATTTTTTGCGTATAGTCTTTATTGACAGTTACTTAAGGATAACCATGCAAAAATCGTCGATCAAAGCCTTGCTATTCGATTTGGGCGGAGTTGTACTGGAAGTCGACTTTGAAAACGTATTTCGCTCTTGGGCATCGCTCAGTGCGCTCGATGAGATACAAATCAAGTCCAAATTTAAAATGAATGAGCACTATAAGCAGCACGAGAGAGGTCATATCACGGCTTCCGAATTTTTTGAACACCTTCGAACAGAGTTGCAATTAACTGCCACCGACCATGAGATGACCTCTGCATGGAATGACATATTCGGATCTGAAATCTCCGCCACTCTGGATGCCATTGATGCTGTCAGTAATAACATCCCAACGTATGCCTTTACCAATACCAATAGAACCCATCAACTCTACTGGGAGCAATATTTCCCGCGTATAGTGAGCACATTTGAAAAACTCTTTATTTCTTCGGAAATCGGTTTGCGAAAACCCGAAGCTAAAGCGTTCGAATTCATTCTTGACGACATTTCGGTGAAACCCCATGAGTTGCTGTTTTTCGACGACTCTGTCGAGAATATAGAGGGCGCAAAGCGACTTGGGATTCAAACGGTGTTGGTTACGAGTTCGGATTCAGTTGTTAGTGCGCTGCGAGAAATTTGAAACGGGGCGCCGCGCAGAAGCTGACAACTAGAAACATAACATCGCTGGCATTGTGGCCAAGCGCGATTGGTCATAGTATTAACATGCATCCGCAGGCGCACTAATAGCTGATCAACTCGGCATACTAAGTTTACCGCCTGTACAAGGCACCTTGACGCCGGTCGTGGAAGGAAAGCTCAAAGGCAACTTACGCAAAACACGAACAGCCAGAAAGGCAAAGCACTCCGCCTCTATGGCATCACCACGCCAGCCAATGTCATCTGCATTCATAGTGCTAACTGATGCACGGTCTTGTACGGCTTTCACTAAAGACGGATTGTGTCGGCCACCACCGCACAGCACCAAGGTATCAGGCCGATGCGGTAATTGGTCCAGTGCCTTGCCCACCGCAGCGGCTGAAAATGCTGTTAACAATGCGGCACCGTCTTGTAATGTCAATCCACTCGCCATGGACGATGCGAAATCGAAACGATCAAGAGATTTCGGGTAGTCCAACATGAAATAAGGATGTTCAAGCAATTCACTGAGTCGCTGTTCGTCGACGTTGCCAATAGCAGCTAGTTTTCCGTCGACATCCATAGCATTTGATGTATGTTGGCCTACCCAATCGTTAACCGGTGCATTTGCAGGCCCGGTGTCAAACGCGATCAGTTCATTATCGCCGTCCCACCAGGTTAAATTTGCAACACCACCTAAATTGAGCACAGCCGTTTTTTTGCTTATCTTCGTTGCAGCCTGCTGAAGCAATGCCCGATGATAAACCGGTGCAAGCGGTGCGCCCTGTCCGCCTGCGGCAACGTCTGCCGATCTAAAGTCCCATGCAACCGGTATATCAAGCATCTGCGTCATAAGTTGCCCGTTACCCAATTGTCGGGTGCGACCGTACTTGCCATTAACACTCGCTCGGTGAAGCACACTCTGACCATGAAAACCAACAACACTGATCTCGTTAGCATGAAGGCCCGCACGTTCTAATACGTTTAATACCGCTATTGATTGATGCTCAGTAATCAGTTTTTCGGCTTTAGCGAAAATTGAAGGCTCCGGACCGTTAAATTGCCAATCCAGTGCAGCTTGTAACGCCTCCTGTAGCAACTCTTTTATGCCGCTCTCATATGGTTCCAAACTGTATGGACCAAATTCTACAATACGCTCGCCGTCCGTTTTAAGTAATGCCACGTCAATGTAACCATCGAGTACAGTGCCAGTCATTAAGCCAACAGCCCAAACGGGGTCTTTATCAAGTTTGTCGAATGTTAAGCTGTTATTCGCGGTGTTCATTGCGCCATAATTCTCATTTTTAATAGCCTGCGCCGATCGCATCTGACACTGATCGGCGCAGTTCATCAATACCACTTTGTACGTGCCGACTCGGGTGAATACGGTTGGTTAACAGGGTCCACGCGCACCCCTTTCCAAAATCAATCCACAGACCGGTTCCGGTAAAACCTGTGTGTCCAATCGTTTTATCTGTACAAAGCCCACCACCTGACCAATTCTTGTGGGCTTGTTGCCATCCGTGTGTATGTGTCGAGGACAATGGCGTTTGAATTAATTCATGTACTGTTTTAGCGTGCACTGAGTGTGCTAACAAGTCTTCAGCGTAATCCAGAACAGTGTCTGCAGTACCAAACAATCCGGCGTGTCCGGCTCCTTGTAATGCATAACAATTATCGTCATGCACCTCACCACATAATATTTTATGACGCCAAGTACAATCTTCCGTGGCGGCTGCTAATTCAGGTTGTGCCGAAAACGCGAAGCCGTACCCCGGATTCATTTCACGAATTAAGCAACCTTCAATTCGTTCCAGCGCAAGGCCTAACAAAATAAAATTGATATCAGAATAAGTTGGCTCAACCGATCGCCATTCGCGTTGCAGGATAAACGCTCTTAGCAAATCCGGGTTTTGCCCATACGTATATAACGGTTCCACCGCCGGAAAATTAGTCAGATGACCCAGGCATTGGCGAAAAGTCACTTTTCGCTCCCAACATTCGTTGTCGTATTGTCGTAAATCGGGTAGAACAGATGTGAGCGGTGAATCCAGATCGAGCTCACCACTGCTATGGTGGTTTATTATACGTGGTGTGGTAAACAACACTTTGGTTAATGAAGCAAGATCAAACCAGGAATCAGATTGCATTAAACGCTTGTCTGGTACTAATTGCGCATAACCGCAGTGTTGTAGTACGCGATTACCGTTTGGCTCAATAACACCTAAAACCGCTCCAGGTATTCGCCCCTGCTCTACAGCCAGACAAATTAAATCGAACGCCAAGTCGGTTGAGGATGACATGGATGCCATTACAGATCAAATTGTTCAGTTGACTGAACGTGCAAATGACAAGCAACCTGGTGACCATCAGTGTATTTTTGCAGTGCTGGCACCGTTGCAACGCACTGTGAGTCGATAGTTTCATTGCGCTTATGGCAACGCGTGTGGAATACACAGCCTGTCGGCGGATTTAATGCATCTGGTTGTTCACCGTGCAGAATGATTCGCGACTGTTGCTTAGCCAACGGATGAGGCACAGCGGACAACAATGCTTGGGTGTACGGGTGCATCGGGTTGTTCATTAGTTGTTCGGTTTCGGCGCACTCCACGAACTTTCCAAGGTACATTACTGCAACTCGATCTGAAATATGTCTGATCACAGACAGATCATGGCTGATAAACATCATTGCAAGATTCAACTGTTGTCGCAAATCCATCAACAAATTGAGAATCTGACTCTGAACGGAGACATCCAGTGCCGAAACCGCTTCATCGCAAACTAAAAATGTCGGCTTCGACGCCAAAGCCCTTGCAATGGCTATGCGTTGACGCTGACCTCCGGAAAACTCATGAGGGTATTTTTTTCCGGCATCCGTTGGCATTCCAACTAACTCGAGCAATTCAGCTACTCTTGACAACCTTTGCTTGCGATTGCCAAGCTTATGCACCAATAAAGGTTCAGCGATAACCCGGCTAACGGTATGCTGCGGATTAAGCGCACCAAACGGGTCTTGAAATACAATTTGCGCATCTTTGCGAAGTGTTTTGAGTTCTGCACCTTTAAGCGTAGCTAAGTCTTGTCCCGAATAGGCAATTTTTCCACTCGTTGCTTCAACAAGGCGCAGTACCGTGCGCCCAAGTGTAGACTTTCCACACCCTGACTCACCGACTATGCCTAAAACCTCGCCCTTATCAATGGAAAAGGAAACATCATTCACTGCAATTAGGCGGTTTCCATTTTTACCGGTGTAGTGCTTAAACAAATTCTGCACCTGCAAAACCGGTGCTGATTTGTGTTGGGCTTGTTTTCGTGTGTTCATAGAGCAGACACAGGATACCAGCAGCTCACCGGATGGTCGGTGTGTAAGTGGGAGGCAAGTACCGGAGACTGACTCGTGCATCGCTGTTGAGAAAAGTGGCAACGCGGTGCAAATGAGCAACCATGCGGCAGCTCTTTCGGTGATGGTACGCTACCGTCGATCGATGGCAATGGCTTGCCCCGTTCGTTAACGGCAGGAATCGTATCAAGCAGCGCACGAGTGTAAGGATGAGACGGCGATGAAAAAACCTGATCGATTGTGCCGAATTCAACAATTTGTCCCGCGTACATAACAGCTACTTGATCACAATGATATCTGACTACGCCCAGATCATGTGCTATAAGCAAAATTGCCATACCCAGCTCTGTTCTGAGCTGGTCGAGTAATTCAAGTATTTGCGCTTGTATTGTTACATCAAGCGCCGTTGTCGGTTCATCAGCGATCAACAGCTTTGGATTACACGCCAGCGCCATAGCTATCATTACTCGTTGGCGTTGCCCTCCCGAAAGTTGATGCGGATATTGAGTAGCTATACTGTTTGCCGGCAAGCCAACTTTATCGAATAGTTCGTTTGTTCGTGATCGTGCGTTCCTCGCGTTTAAATTTTCGTGCAAATACAGCACTTCAGACACTTGCTCACCAACACTGAACACAGGATTGAGTGACGACATCGGCTCCTGAAAGATCATTGCTATATCTCTGCCACGGATTTTTTCAAGTCCGCGCTCAGGCATGCGAGTGAGATTTTCACCGTTAAATAATATGTCTCCGGATGCCACATGCATCGGCGGTTGCGGAAGTAAATGCATGATCGACAATGCTGTGACGGACTTTCCACACCCCGATTCGCCCACAATACCAAGCGATTGTCCTGCCTGAAGTTCGAAAGAAACACCGCGCACTAACGCCGTTTGCCCAATGTTTACTGTTAAATTTTTGAGTTCTAATAGGCCACCGTCATTCATAATCAGTACGTCGAAACCAGTATCACTACTTGAATGTCAGTACACATTACCATAGGCTGAGACCTGTACTAGCAACAACAAAACCAAAGGAGAAAAGAATGCAGGATGGTATAACCAGACTAAAAACCCCCTTAAACTGTGTCAAGGTGGCTTTCGTAGCCATGACAACAATTGCATCAGTTACCTTCGCGGGCTCGTTGCAAGCAGCCACACTCGAAGTGGCTATTGATTCGTCCCCGGCAGGGCTTGACCCACATCTGATTACCGCGTTCAACTCGGTGGTCATTGTACAAAGTACAGTTTATGAAGGGTTGACAGCAGTTCAGCAAGATCTTTCAATCGGTCCGGGGCTCGCCGAATCATGGACTGTTTCTGATGACAGCCTAACGTACGAGTTTACGCTACCTGAAGGCACAAGCTTCCATGATGGCTCTTCGCTGGATTCAGAAGACGTTGCTGCATCGTTAAGGCGCGTACAAAATGCAGACATAGCTTCCCCGTTGGCCAGTCGTGTATCACCAATTACTGGCATAGAGGTTGTGGATGCCCAGACAATTAAATTATCGCTGGATGAACCCTTTGCGGCTATTTTATCGTCCCTTGCCAGTATCGCGATTGTACCGGCCGAAATGGAAACCGATAAGGAAAGCCTACAACAAACGCCAGTTGGAACTGGACCGTTTAAATTTGATAGCTGGAAGCCAAACAGTCATATCAGCCTAACGAAATTTGACGAATATCGAGTTGACGGGTTACCCAAGCTCGACGGCGTCAATGTGAATTTTGTACCCGAATCTGCTACCAGACAAGTCGGTATCGGTGGCGGCGACTATCATTTGCTACCGGGAATCGACCCGGCAACAGCGTTACAACTTGAAGCCAATCCGTCTGTTACCGTGCAGCAAACACAGGACGTGAGCTACACGTTGCTGGGTATGAACACATCGCGAGCACCGCTGGACAATGCCAAAACCAGGCAAGCCATCAATATGCTACTTGATCGAAATGAAATTATTGCCGGTGCTCTATTTGGCGCTGGCGTACCTGCCGGCCCCCTTTCACCAGCTTTGGCTACCTGGGCACTCGACACTGCCGAATACAGTTGCTACCAACGCGATGTTGAAGGCGCGAAAGCCTTGTTAAAGGATGCCGGGGTAGAAGACGCAAAAATTTCCATTTTAGTGCTGCCTCGCCAGGATGCAAAAGATATTGCTCAGGTTATTCAACAACAACTCTCAGACGGAGGAATCGAGGTTGAGTTGCTAAATAAAGAAATAGGTGAATTTGTACAGGACTGGAAAAACTCCGAATTCGACATGTTTGTTTCGGCCAATGGTGGAAGCCCTGACCCTGACGAATATTTCTATCGTACTTTCCGAACAGATGGTTCAACCAACGTGTTCAAATTCTCTGACTCAGAAATCGATGGCTGGCTTGACGAAGGTCGTCAACTGACCGACCCGGCAGCACGAAAGGCAGTGTACGATCAGGTACAAAGAAAACTGGCTTGTGAAGGGCCAATTGCTCATTTAGCTTACGGTAATTTATCGACTGCCGTCAGTGATAAAGTTAGCGGCTTTGAGATTTATTCGAACGGACGCCTGTCAAGCTTGCTGAACGTCACAATGACAGACTGAAAATAAGTACATGCATTACGTTTTAGTGTGTACTGCACAAGACGCTAAAGCGCAATCCAGATGACAGCGTACATACTCAAAAGACTGGTCGATCTTGGCATTGTTCTGCTGGGTATGTCGCTGTTGGTTTTTATGATGATTCGGTTAATTCCAGGTGACGCCGTGGCCATTATGCTCGGCGCTAATACGGAAATTACCGATGCCGGGCTTCATGAGCTGCGCGCTCGACTCGGACTCGATCAACCGATTCTGTTGCAATATTGGAACTGGATTACCAATGCACTGCGCGGTGACTTCGGTACCTCTATCTGGACCGGCAGACCGGTTGCCACAGAAATCACTGCAAACCTCTGGCCTACACTGGAACTCACTTTTCTCTCGGTACTGGTCGGTGGATGCCTGTCTATTCCGCTCGGTTGTTTTATGGCTACCAGGCGCGGAAGTCTCAGCGAAGTGCTTACACGTTTAGTCACCATTACCGGTCTCACAATTCCCTCATTCTGGCTTGGCATCGTTTGCCTGTTCCTGGTGGCAAAGTATTTCCCTGGCGTATCACTACTCGGCTACGTACCGTTTAGTGAAAACCCAATCGAAAATTTACAGAAAATGATACTCCCTGTTATCGCCTTATCCCTCCCCATGCTGGCGAATCTGTCGAGATTGGTGCGTTCAGCGATGCTTGACGCGTTGAATCAGGACTACACACGAACAGCGAAAGCCAAAGGTGCAAACCAACGGCGAGTTACCTACAAGCACGCACTTAGAAACGCGCTAATTCCATTCATCACCAGTCTCGGTGTATCAACAGGCTATTTACTTGGCGGTTCAATAGTCATCGAACAAGTGTTCGCAATTCCAGGTCTGGGAAGATTGGTTTTGGGGGCGATAGCAGAACGTAACTACCCGCTGGTACAAGCGACCATTCTTGTTTTGGCCACAGGTTTTGTGCTGGTGAACTTTATCGTGGACTTGCTCTACCTCGCTATTGATCCGCGAGTTCGTGAACAATGAGCAGTTCAGAACGTTTTAGTATTACATCGCTGATCAGCCAACCGTTGTTGACTTTTGCGTTGTTGTTGGTCGTGGTACAAGTTTTACTGGCACTATTTGCTCCGTGGCTCGGATTCCAGGATCCGTTTCAGCAAGTGATGGTACAGCGCATGAAGGCACCAAACGCACTGAACTGGCTCGGTACAGATCATTTGGGGCGTGATGTTATGGCGCGCATTGTCTACGGTTATAGGACGTCGTTACTGACTTGTGGTATCGCTGTTCTAGTAGCACTTGTTGTAGGCGGAACATTGGGCATGCTATCCGCATTTTATAAAGGATGGTTTGACAGAATTGTTATGCGCATTATGGATGTTTTTTTTGCTTTTCCCATCATGCTACTGGCAATTGGTGTTATCGCTATTATAGGCCCAGGCATCTGGGGTGCATCTCTTGCCATAGCGATTGTTTACATACCTATTTTTGCTCGTCTAATGCGCGGCTCAGCGTTAGTAATATGTGAAAGCGAATACGTACTGGGTGCGAGAGCTATAGGCGCAAGAGATACACGTATATTATTTACCCACATACTCCCAAATTTAATGTCAGTCGTTCTGGTACAAACCAGTTTATTATTGTCTGCTGCCGTGCTTGTTGAGGCGTCACTGTCGTTTTTGGGTCTTGGTGCTCAACCTCCAGTCCCGTCACTTGGTCTTGCGCTTGCAGAGGGCAGAAATTTCTTATTACTGTCGCCATGGCCAGCAATATTTTCAGGTTTTGCCATTTTATTTTTGGCGTTCGGATTCAATTTACTTGGCGATGCGGCAAGAGATAAGATGGACCCACGACTCAGAGAAAATCAAACCTAGTACGAAAATTCGTACGTCTTGTGGCGCGTGCTCAATGACACGGATTAGGCAGTGCATCAAATTTCGGCGCCAGGTCCGCCAACTCGCTCCAATCACCAGAGGCGGCAGCGCCACCCAATCGATTGGCACAATCGCGATCAATCCAGATATTGGCCATTTCACCGGAGCTATCCCGCGCCACCCAGCGAAATTCTTCTTTATCGGTGCGCATAAAAACAAAACCTGTTGATGCGTCTAAATTCAGGTTGGCACTTATTAGTGAATTTTCCGAGCATGGGTTTGAAATGGAATCCATTGCAGGTGCTTGCTCGTTCAGGTCAACCCAGTCGCCCGAAACTGCCGCGCCACCCAATGAATCAGCGCATGCTCGGTCAATCCAAACATTCCCCATATCGGATGACCCATTGGTATCAATCCAACGGTATTCTTCTTTATCAGTACGGGCAAATACATAGCCGGTAGTTGATGAAGTTGCGCTAACCGAATCGCTCAAGCACGGATTAGCAACCGAATCCATCACCGGTGCCAGATTAACAAGATCATCCCAGTCACCCGAAGCAACCGGGCCACCAAGCTGATCAGAGCATTGTCGATCTATCCAGATATTTCCGATCTGGCCAGATGCCAATCGATCTATCCACCGAAATTCCTCTTTATCCGTTCTTGAGAATACATAGCCACCTGATGCATCCGCGTCCACTGGCGGTGGTGGTCGAGGTGCTGTTGCTGTTTGTGAGCCACGACGCAGTGTAAATTGATCTGGTACCGAGCCATCGACGGCTTTGAAATAGCAATCGGCTGTACTCTCATTAAATGTACAGAATAGTGCACCGTGAGTTGCGCCCTGTGTGGACGTATAGACAGAGGCCCACCAATCACCGCCTCTGACTTGAGGTCGAACTTCTTTGCCTCCTAATCCCGATACAACCACAAACGATTGGCCCGCTTGCAGTGTCATGTCGGAACCTCGATGTACGACCGTCTGATTTTCAAAGTCACTCAATAGATAACTACGTGAATAGGCATGTTCGTGTGCTACAGCAACCATTGCACCAGCGTCAAGACAAGCGTCGTAGACATCCCAGCCAGTGGAATTACCCTTGTTACCCGTTTGCAAATTTTGCTGATTTTTATGCCACGCACAAATTCGCCAATGGTCGCTCGGTCCTGAAAACGCGGAGCGAATATAGTTCGCATAGTTATCATCACCCAAAACCCCTTCAACTTCGTAGACACCGGGTGCAGTTTGAACGATATCGATATTCTCGAATTGACAGGTTGCCTTAACGCCGACGTTACCATCACAAGAGAGTTTGTCAGACCGACTAATTCGTCTTTCAGTCAATGACTGGTATACCGGCCATTCATGATTTTCGTGATTGCCGACCAACGCGAGGACCGGAAAGTCTCGACCGAGTGTATCGTTCAGGTTAGCCTCCCAGCGGACCGCTGCTCCAAACTCATATCCCAGATCGCCCTGAATAAGCAAAAGATCAGCGCCTTCCTCTGCCACAAGTTGCAAAACAGCACGGGCGTTGTCACCTACAGATTGGTCGCCAGTGAAGGCAACTTTGACCGGTTCAGCCCTGACAATGCCACTCATTGTTAGCGTGGCGACAACGACGAACACACAGCCAGATGCAATACGTCTCAAGACGCGTGACTTTTTTGGGAGCATGGTGCAGATTCCCGCTGGAAGCAGAGTAAGCAACAGTTTCGAAAAGTAGCACCTTTATTATTTGTGAAACATTACAACACTGAATGGCTTTTACCTTTAGTGTTGCCACACCAAAAGAATTAACCAATTAATATATTCTATGGCTGTAAAAACAAATCACATATGTTGTAAAGGAAAAAAGTTCTATAAGAATCTCTCTTCAAATGAAAAAGTTTGTTTAAATGATTATCGGTATCCACTAACAGTAGTGTGGTTTTTCTCGATCGTTATTATTTAAAATCGTTGTTAAAAAAAAACAAACTGGCTCATCTCAAACCTTTGAAGATTTAAAATGCAGTTCTGAATTGGAGCATGAACATGTCGGGGTGAGTGCATACTGCTCGATGGCTGTGTACTCAATAAACAAACCAAGGGCAAATAAACTTAAGGGCCGCTGACTTAATATTAGTCAGCGGCCTGGCGCCTAAGGACTCCCTAAGGACTCCCTAAGGAACTTTGAATTCAAGCGTGCCGTAGTACACTTGGTTATTGAAATACAATTTATTGCCGGACACTTGCCATAGACGCTCTGGCTCATTGGCTGGAGTTGCAATCAACCGCGCAAAGTACTGACCAGTGGACAACAAAGTACCATCAACACTCTGTTCCAAATCGCTGCCGGTATCATCGATCGGGTCAATATCGACCACAACAGTACCTTCGTCGAACGCAGGCGTTGTAGCAATTTGTAGCCGGTAGGTTGCACTTCCCGCTTCCCCAGTGACGTCATAAGCCGCTGTCCAACGGAAAATCCACGATGAACCCTGCAACTCGGGTTTGGACAGGACGGGCGCCATTAAAACACCAAAGCGCGAGCGAAGAGCTTCCGCGTTTACCCCTACTGCATTGGTTTGGCTGGTGGCAGAATAAGTGGTGAAGCCCGGATTATTAATGCTGTCTGGCGCTCGTTGCTGGAAAGGTGCCGCAAGATTAATATAGTGATTGGTCTTGGCAGCCATTGCTTCATCGGTCACTACGTTTTGCCGCAAGTCCTCTACGGTTGCCAGTATCTGCTCATGTATACCGGGTTGTTGGTAGTAGTTTTCCAAAAATGGATTTCTTGCCGCCAAGGCGTAACCATATTCCAAGCGTTGACGTAATGAATCGTTGCTAAGATCATTTGGTGGCTCGCGCCATATACCCATCGCAGCATCATAATCCCACGGTACGAAATAGAATTTCTCAGTTCCCAATGGGTTGTACAAAATAAAGTTGTGCCTGACTGCATCTGCCTGGTGGATCAGAATATTTGTAGCTACCCAGGCAATGACGTTATCTCGATCGAAATATTGATCGAGCACAGACTCAAAGGTTCTGTCCGGATTGTGCAGCGCGCTTAACATCTCAACCAACATTCGGTGATCGTCGCCATTTTCGATTTCGAGTGTACGTTCGAAAAGATCTTCATTCAACGGTTCACCGTTTTGGTCGACTGCCAAATTGTTTAAATCGCTTTCTCTAAATCGAAAGTATTCAGCCTTGTAGATGTTGTCGTCCTCATTCCAGCCACGTTTTTCCAGAAAGTATTCATTAACGCGTTCAACGTGAGTAAACAAGCCATAATCCTCAGGGCCATTACCATCATCTATCCACAAATTGACAAACTGGGTGCGTAAGCTTGGTAAATTTGGAATTTCACTCATTACATCCATAGCCAATTTGTTACGTGTTCGGCTGGCATCAAATGGGTGTTTATTGAGCTGCAGATGTCGCTCCCCACGCCACAATTCTTCCCTACTGTCGAGTTTTATTCTGAACGACTTCTGCGGAGCGAATCGAGACCCTCCTCCGCGCAATCGAAGTTCAGCATTGCTGACTGAACCATCGTCTGGAAAATCAGCACTACTGAAATGAACCTGAATATCCACTGTATGATCATCGAACTTGTCTATATCGGCGAGCACATCGTCAAGCATACAACCGGATTCATCATCGGCATTGCAAGGCCCTTCTTGCGTGACTGTGCGCAAGTCAACACGCAGAACCTCAATTGGGTAGTAGCCGTCACTGGTGTACAGGTCCGAAGGTTCCTGGATATTCGGATCTGACGCTACAGGTGGAACGAGCGGTGGAGGTGAGTCAGGATCTGGATCTGGGTCTGGATCTGGATCTGGATCTGGGTCTGGGTCTGGATCTGGATCTGGATCTGGGTCTGGGTCTCGCGTGTTGATCACGATCATGGCTGCTGCAGAGCGTTGGCCATCTAAATCAATAGCCACCACTTCGTAGGTGTACAGTTCGCCAGCGATCAAACCATTATTGTAGTAACTGATACCGTCTGTAGTGGCGACGATCACGCCGTTTCGAGTGACTTCATACGTTAATCCGAACGTATCGGGGCGATCCCACATAATTTCAGCATTCGATGCGGAGTAAACCATGGCCGTTAAACCAGTCGGTGTGGCAACGCTTGCGGTTGGGGGTTGACCATCGCCGTTAGTGGTTTTTAAAGTGACTGAGGCTGGTGCCGAACGATTACCTTGCGGGTCGATGGCTAACACTTCAAAGGTGTATTCGGTATCCCTTTCAAGTGTGTTGTCGTAATAGCTAACCCCATCAGTATTAGTGAGTACGGTACCGTTCCGAGATACCTCGTATGTGAGGCCAAACGTATCGGGTCGGTCCCAAAATATTTCGGCTGAACGCGGCGAGTAAACACTCGCTGTGAGTCCGGTGGGTGTGGCTAGTGTCTGCGGGTCTTCCGGGTCCTCCGGGTCGGGTGTCGAACGATCTCCACCGATGAAATTCACCACGGCGGATGCAGAACGATCTCCGTCATTGTCTATCGAGGTGACTTCAATTTCGTAAGGTTGTTCCGGTATCAGATTTTCGAAGAAGTAGCTCAGCCCATCCAGCGTATCAATGACCTCACCATTGACTTGAATTTCGTAGCTGACCACGCTACCGTCACTATCAGTGGCGCGATTCCAAAATATTTCAGCCGCCGTGTTCGAATAGACCGCATATTCCAGATTGCCAGGCGGTGCCGGATTTTGCGCGAATAATGCACCGCTGGATACAGCTAGCGCTGCGGCCGCGATCAGTTTCGCAATAGTGGTTGTTCTTGCTAGAGTGAAACGTCGCCAACACGATAAGGTGGATTGCATGAAATCGAGCTCCAATAAAATTTTAACTTCCAATAGCTGCATTCGAAGTAACGTTACTTTATCTGCAGAACTCTAATCTGCAGAACCATAATCTGATCAGCTCCTGGGCAAGGAGGACAGAATCAACAAGACTGTAAGTCAGGCTGTTTATTTTTGACTAAACGATTACTGCCGCAAGAGTTCGTTCAATACAAGATTCGTTCAATAGTAGTAAGCGTTTTTTATAAGCGTTCGTTGATGGCTTGCCCTGGTGACCGTATAATTTGCACTGTGCTGTTCACGATAATCCAATCAATTGACGCCCCCACAATTTTGAGCCAATTTCGCAGAGAATTGGTGACAGTGGTCTTGGTCGTTTGGTTAACAATGTTAACACTTTAACAGCGCGGTTTGATGGATACGATGCAGGTTATTTACGATCGTGACAAACCAATCTAATCCAACCGTTTTTAAGTAATATCAGGCGCTGCAATCATTATGTGCATAACGATGTCAGTAGGAACACCGTGGTTATCAATAGAATTGCAGAAGACATAAGCATCCTTACCTTATATGTCTATTTCTCTCGATCGCTTAGCCTAATGGACAGTCAGTGTCTCTGAAGGGCACTCACTTACCAATGTAAACGCGCACGTGTAAAAGCACACTGCAAGCACATGAAAACGCTCGCATTAGCCAAGAGGCGCCCGTGTTGTCGTAGTTGTGGTCTGATAATGGTCTAGTAAATCGGTGGTTCGGGCACCGCCCCATCAAAATCGCTTTGCATGAAATCGAAATCACACCCATCGAGAGCCTGACTCTCGTGCTTGGAAAACAGATAACCAAAGCCGTGCTCGTAGTGCGGTTTAGGTACTACCAGAGCTTTGCGCTAACTGGCAGACTTCGGTGTTGCTAATTCACTGCATTTCCATTCGATCACGATTACGCTCTATATAAACCTTAGTCTGGTTGTATCGCAGGCTGTGGAATCAGCGTGGCATTGTGGT
>CALIMV010000358.1 GCA_938045275.1 uncultured Granulosicoccaceae bacterium | reverse complement strand
TATGGCCACGCTCAGTCAACATTGCTAGTGTGTCTAACGTTCGCGGGGAAATCTGATGATCAGTATTAAATAGCGTGCCATCGAGGTCGACAGCTATAAGCCATTTCTCTTGCACAAGCAATTCTCCACGCATAATAATATTTTTATCTCAAGCGGCTTAATATACACAGCGAACATCCGTTGATGATACAGTACGCTCGGCAGGTAACAAACAATAACACTCACGTAAAATGGTGCTAGCAGCTTTTCTCCATAAAGGCTGAAACGGCATTACAACTGAAACAACATGAAAACAATAAACTTAAGCGAAAAGCTGGCACTTTTTGATACCCACTGGGACCCGCATGTCATCTCTAACTACAACGAAAATGAAGTTATGGTGGTGAAGATTAAGGGAGAATATCCGTTCCACAAGCACGACACAACTGACGATTTTTTCTATGTACTTGAAGGAGAAATGTTCATCGATTTCGAAGGTGAACCATCAAAGTTAGTTAAAGCTGGCGAACTGTTTGTGGTGCCCAAGGGCGTTGTGCATCGGCCTCGCGCTGAAAAAGAGGTTAAAGTACTTTTGATAGAGCCAAAAGGTGAGCCAAACTCCGGCGACTCAAGCCGAGAACCAGCGCCAAAAAATCAAATATAGTATTCACAGTGTTACTTCTATCCACCAATGCGCTTTCTTCTACTCAACATCAGATAAAAACTGTAAGCGCCTGCTGCTGCAAATAAGTGCTTCAACGTATGGCCACTGACAACACCTGCGGTAGTTTCCAGGATAGGACTGTCATAGAATTCGGCTACTTTTGCAAGTAAATACCATCCGAGTGCAATTAGTATAAGCCAATTATGGGTGTAAGTACTTTTAAACAACCACATCAGCAATGGTACAACCAACAACGGAAAAAACTGAACCCAGATATACATCCGAAGATCATCTGCCCAATGCCAATGCAGTACACTGGCAAGGCCGATCAGCACCAGTGGCCACAGAAGAATCTTGCCCACTCGAGAATTGAGGTATTCACCTAACAAGGCGGCAAACAAACTCATAAAACCCAACGTCATAGGTAGCCTATCCCAAACCAGCGTCGCATTGTTCGGGTTCCAGTGATAGTACGCAGAGCCGACGCTGACCAATCCAACGCCGATAAAAAGTAAAGCCCATGCGTTAGACATTTCTCCAAGCTCTGATGAACCAGAAAATAGTCTTAAACCTAGAAAACCGACAATTAGAAATGGCAGATTTGACACAACATCCAGGAAGTTCGGGATGCCGAAAAATACACGAGTATCTGCAAAATCATGATAACTAACATCTTGCCCAATGGGCTCCAGAGTCAACAAACTGCCGAGCGAACCAAAGACAAGCACAATTAACAGCACATATCGCCAAGAACCTTCATTCATTTTTTGTGAAGACATTTTGGACACTTTCTCTGGTTTTCGCGGGCAATCCTAATTCCGAACGCTGCAAAATTTGCACTTAAGTATGCGATTTAAATTATTCATGAATACACGCTTAGCGAAACCGTTTCCGGCAACGTGTTCTCAGGCTTTTTTTATCCAGCCAAACGATTTTCTTAAAAATTGGTCTGCTCCATCAAAAACACATTCACCGTGAGAAATAATAACGTTCGAAGGATGCCAGGAAATCATTCTTTCTAAACACAATCTCGCCTGTTTTTTACCAAAAATAAACGACATTCTCCAGTCCAGCGGTGTCTTACCGTTCGGACTGACTATACCCGTGGCTTTTGCGAGCAGCTTTCGAAATCCAGTGAAGTGATCCGGATGAAAGTTTTCGATTAAATCCGTTAGTATTAGTGTTCGACTGCTCTTATGAAAAAAGACTACTTCCTGCATGGCGGTACTTCCTCGAAATATCATTTGATCTATTTCTTTTTCCCAATGCTGCGGTGGAAAATCCTCCAAGTTTTCATCAAATGAAATATCTGTACGCTTTTCTCTTAGTCCTGGAGAAGCGTATAAAATTGCGTTCGGATAGCACTCTTTCCAGTCACTAAGAAACAAATGATGTATTTTGTTTGGTGAAACCAAGAACTTTACAACTCCCAGGGCATCCACCTCATTTCGTAGCTCAGGATATATTTTTCCAGGTGAATGAATCCAAAGATCACCATTGTCTAAACGAACTATACTTGCACGCGTGGTATACGGCATGCCATACCACGGGACCTCATCGCCATCTACAATCCAAATACCATCGGAAATTTTTTTCACGTGTTCCATGGAACCAGTATATTAGGTCAAACAAAAATATTTCGACACTTTCACTTGCGTTCATTGATTATGCCGGAACGCCATATTAAGGACCATCTGTATTTCGTGTTTGCCATAGAGTGCAGCGAAGCATACTGGGGCACTAAAGGACAAAAACAGATAAATCTGTGTTTAATTACACCGGTTTTCTACTAAATCAATGGTTCAAATTCGCAAGTAAAATGTCGCATTAACTTTGACTGTTTTACAATTCTATATCCCAGTAACGTATCTTTTACCTTAGCCAGCTCTTCAAACACCTCTATAAGATAGTCTGCATGACTTTGTGTGTATGTCCGCCGTGGTATAGCGAGCCTGACTAAATCCATAGCAGCAGCAGCTTCGCTGCCATCTGGTTGCTTCCCAAACATTACTGTGCCAATTTCACATGCACGAATACCACCTATTTCATACAGTGCCACTGCTAACGCTTGACCAGGGTAGGCCAACGATGGCACATGCGGTAACCACGCGCGCGCATCGATAAACACAGCATGACCCCCGGCCGGTTTAATCACAGGTACGCCAATAGAATCCAATCGATCAACAATATACTGATTAACCTGAATTCGGTAACGTAAGTAATCTTCGTCAACTACCTCAGCAAGTCCTTGTGCTAGTGCATCCAAGTCTCGCCCTGCAAGGCCACCGTAGGTCGGGAAACCCTCGGTTCTAATTAAATGGTTTCTCGCCAGCTCAGCATCATCATCGTTGTTTAACGCTAGCCAGCCGCCAATATTCCCTAGTCCATCTTTTTTTGCACTCATAGTCATGCCGTCGGCAACGGCGAAGCAATCTCGTACAATATCTTCAATACATCGACTTCCCTGCCCCGCTTCACGTTCCTTTATAAACCATGCATTTTCTGCAAAGCGGCACCCATCGATGATGAAGGGTTTTCCATATTGCTTAGCCAGCGCAGCTGTTTGTCGGATATTCTCAAGGCTGACCGGTTGCCCACCGCCTGCGTTATTGGTGATAGTCGTCATTACGCACGGCACGCTGTTTCCGTATTTTTGTAAAAACGCATCAAGCCGCTTAATATCCATGTTGCCTTTGAATGGGTGCAAGTTATCGGGAATGTGCCCCTCCGCAATAACGAGGTCGTGTCCATGTGCACCTGAGGCTTCTATATTTCCACGGGTCGTGTCGAAATGTGTGTTGCTTGGGATGTTCTTGCCATTGCCGCCATATATCGACATTAGTATTGCTTCGGCAGCACGCCCTTGGTGTGTCGGAATAATATGAACGAAGGGCATCAGGTTTTTTACCGCTGCTTCAAAACGATAAAAAGACGGCGAGCCAGCATAGCTCTCATCGCCGTTCAATATTGCGGCCCACTGCGCAGAGCTCATTGCACCGGTTCCACTGTCAGTCAATAAGTCTATTATTACATCGTCAGAACGCAGGCCGAACAAATTGTAGTGCGCGGATTTAATCAGCTTCTGTCGTTCACGTTGCGTTGTTACACGGATAGGCTCAACAGATTTAATACGGAAGGGTTCAATAATAGTATTCATAAAGGGCTCCAGTAACTGACCCTTTGAAAATCGCGGCAACATAACACGACAGGGCCAAGCGCTGCGGTTGTCCTTATCGGACCGCGCTCAGCGACCTATTAGTTGCAGGATTGATGTTAATAATTCAGACACCAGGTTGTCAAGGCATGCGAGAAATTGTGAATGGGTCTCATGTCAGCAATGTTATGGTGTTTCCTATCATTCCGTTGTCTACTGCCCCTATAGTAGAACTAACCGTAGCGTATTGATTTATCAGGTTGAAACAAATGATTTATAGCGCTTTGCAAAAAATTTAACACCGGAAAATACTCTACTAAATACCGCTGGAGAATACCCTTATGAAAAAAGTAGAAACGGGCGAACGTCTAGTTGCCAATATTTACACAGAAGCTTTTAAGCCATTGCTGGATTCCCACGGTGAAGATATTGGCCAATCTGTGCTTCAACTTAATGATGAAATGGCCCTCGGTGTCGGATTTCATGCCTATAAAATGGCCCCTGGCATGACGACTCAAACACATATACACACGTCGCACGAGGAATTTTTCGTGTTGGAAGGTGACATCACTGACAATGACGGTACAGAGTATGTGGCTGGAGATTTGGTTCTAATGAAAGCCGGGACTGAGCACAATTCAACAACTAAAAATGGTTGCACGCTACTCGTGTATATTCCAACTCCAGAGACACCGAGTACCTGAGTAATCTGTAGCGCATACAGATCATAAGCCCACATGCATGTTATCCAAACTTGGCTCTGCCGTTGAACCACGACTATGCTTGTGTTGATAAATTCAAAAACGCACCGTCAATAATGAGCAAATGAACACCATTTTTAGTGATTGAGCGATGTGAACTAAGGTTGTCTGAAACAATGTAAGACATACCAGGAGTCAACACTGAAGATGTGCCATCTTTAAGCTCGTTAATTACTTCACCCTTTAAGCAATAAACAATATGGCCTTTTTCACACCAATGGTCGGCTTCATAGTTTTTCGAATATTCTACATATCTAACGCGCAGCCCCTCAAATTCCATAGTTTGCCAGTAAGCCACACCAGTGGTTCCACTATGTTCTGTTTTTGGTATTTCTGACCAAACGATGGTTTGAAACGGAATACCATTGTTTTCCATAAATCACCCTTCTTTTTCCTGTGCAAATTTAACGTGTGCCAATAGAATTGAACTTATCAAACCACAATACCCAACAATTCGATTTCGACATGCATTTCTTCGTATACACAATTCGAATTGTCAAAGTCTTTTTCACTAAAGGAAATAACAACAATCTGTAGAAGTTATATTTAGTTGGAAGCTTGCCTCAGTGCCAGCTTATGTTGCAGTGAGCATTGCTAGTCTTCCCTTTTTTTGCTTAACACTCGAGCTCAGCAATAGCTGCACTCAGAAATGTCGGGTTAATACTCGTTAATATAATTACCCAATAGCTTCACGGTTAAAATTAAGCAGTAAACTTTATACTCTACGGCACAACTCATATTACGCATCATTCTACAGACGACTGCGGATTTTTTTTCATACCGCTACTGTACAATCCATCGATGCCTACCGCACTGCGCCCATTTATCCCCGTACTCTTCGTTCTGCTCTGGAGCACTGGCTTTATCATGGCACGCTTTGGCATGAGAACCGCGGAACCCGCCAGTTTTCTTTCTATTCGTTTTGCATTGGCGGCTATCGTATTGGCTGCCATCGCATTGGCATTCCCAAAACTTCGCACTATAAAACCACAGTGGAAACAAATCGGTCATGCTGCGATCGCCGGTGTATTGCTACAGGCGGTTTATCTTGGTGGTGTATTCGCCGGTGTCAACGAGGGCATTGGGGCGGGATTGTCTTCGCTTATAGTAGGCATTCAACCTGTGCTCACCGTAGTGTTAGCGGCGCTATGGCTATCTGAAAAATTAACCTGGTCAAAAGTAATCGGTATCGCGTTGGGATTTATTGGCGTCGCGATGGTCACGGCGGAATGGGGACAAACCGAAGGCATTATTACTATAAAAGGCATTGGTTTTTGTGTCGCAGCTCTCATTGGCATAACGATTGGCACGTTGTATCAAAAACGTTTTTGCCAGTCGCTCGATTTACATTTCAATATGATGGCGCAATACGTTGCCAGTGTATTGTTTTTAACTCCGTTTGCATTAGCGTGGGAATCGTACTCTATTAGCTGGACACCGCAGCTTATCTTTGTTTTGTTCTGGTTGGTGTTTGTACTTTCCATTGGTGCTGTGTTTTTATTAATGTGGCTGATCAAGGTCGGCGAGGCCGGTCGCGTATCCACTTTGTTCTTTTTAGTACCACCTGTTGTAGCTATTGAAGCCTGGTTTCTTTTTGGCGAGCCTTTGACCATGAATATAATTTTAGGTACTGTGCTAAGCATTGCTGGCGTTGCGATTGTTAGTGGTGCATTAACCAAAATAAACAATCTGCGTAGAACTCGCTAGGCCAGAATAAAACTTAAGCGGTTCAGGCTTGCAAGAAATTAATAGCACTTTAGTTAGCTTAAGCATCTAACTCAATGTCACCAACTGACCAACATATTATAGGGAGCTGCTGACATGCTATCGGGCGTCTGTATTGGTACAAATAACATTGAAGTTGCCGGTGCATTCTATGATGAAGTATTGGCATGCATCGGTATGAGCCGCGCATTCTCGGAATCGCACGAATTGGGTTACGCGGGCGCAGATGGAAAAATCACCCTGTTTCTGCTTACCCCGTTCAACAAAGAACCTGCCACCTTTGGTAACGGAACACAAGTTATGTTCTATGCACCCGATATTACCGCGGTGAACGCCTTTCACAGTACGGCGCTTGCCTGTGGTGGAACTGATGAAGGTGCACCAGGGCCACGAGAGTACCACCCCAATTATTATGGTGCTTATGTACGAGACCTGGACGGCAATAAGCTCAATGTATCTATCGATCTGGAAACCAGCTCAAACTAACCATCCAGACTACACACTTGTATTAAGCCTTGATAGCTGTATTGAATATTAACAGCACCGTTAATTTAGTTGTGTTGCAACATCCGAATGAACTATTACGCAGAACATTCATCTGTTGCTTAAAAAAGCTTATCTAACCAACAATGAATCAACGTTGCTATAAAAAGCAATTCATGTGACTAGCCTTAACTTTTATAACTAGCTAACCAAGCAGCAAATAACTTCTTTGTAGAAAACCTTGTAAGCACTTTTTAATTGCATGTGCTTTTTGTTGTAAGCCAATCGGAAGAATATTTCAGACATCAATTGTGCAAACGTTTGAATGAACGCTATTCATCCAGCCACTTCACGATTACAGATTTGAAAGCACTCATTAAGACAACACTACTGATCGTCGATACATTCCCTTGCTGTGATAAGCAAACCGCCACGTTGCGACAATATTTGAAAGTGCGACAAGGTTAGTAGGGTAATAAACCAAGCTCTTACCGATCAGAAAGCCTGAGCTAGGTATGTTATACGGTTTGATAACATAGTGAACCAGTTTGGCTTGCGATCGAACAGTTGTCTGAAAACGCTAAGCCGCAAAGGAGATTTGCCAACATGGCTGTATACCGTTTTATTTTTACTTTTCTGGCCTTATCGCTATTTGCATTTGCAAGTACCGCTTTAGCGGCTCCTCAAATCGTCCAACCTTCGACCGGTGCAACCTTATCTGGCACAGCACAAACATTCAGCTGGACAAACAACGATGCCGACAACGCCGACAACGTTGATCAGTGGTGGCTTTATGTCGGTACTTCAGTCGGTGCCCGTGATATTGCTAACTCAGGTGATTTGGGAAAAGACACCGAGTACAACGTTATTGGTATTCCAACAGACGGCTCTATTGTGCATGCCCGCCTTTGGTATTTTAGTTCAGCCCGCTGGAACTATGTCGACAGCACTTACACTGCAGCCACTATAGATGTAGAAGCAACCACTCCTGCCATGATAAGTCCAGAGAACGGTAGTGAATTGGCCGGAGCCAGTGTCAACTTCGAGTGGCGCGATAACAATACACCCGTAAATTATTGGTGGCTCTATGTAGGTAGCAGACAAGGTGGTAAGGATATCTATGATTCAGGGCCGAGTATTCGGAATCAAACTTCGGTTACCGTCGATCAACTGCCTGTCGACGGCAGCACGGCCTACGCTCGCCTTTGGTTTCACACTGCAGCTGACGGATGGCAATACGCAGATACCAATTACGTTACCAGTGATGGCTCAGCCGACGGCGGCAGCGATGGTGGAACTGGCGGCGGATCTGATGGCGGTAGCGATGGCGGAACCGATGGTGGATCTGACGGCGGCAGCGATGGCGGAACTGGCGGTGGAACCGATGGTGGATCTGACGGCGGTAGCGATGGCGGAACTGATGGCGGAACTGATGGTGGCGAAGGGCCAATTTACGTAAACGATTTTTCACAAGAAGCTGACGGAAATCGTATTGATCAATTCGTGTCTTACCGAGATCCGTTTGTAGTTGCCCATGTCGATGGCAGTTCAGATCACTTCCCAACTGGCGGCATTAATTGCAGCGCTCCAGAGGAGACGCGTACGCAAACGCGAAGCAACCCTTCTGCACATGTATATCAATGCCTGCCAGGTGGCAATCCAGCGGCAGGTCATCAAATGGCCTATGCGATGGATACATCCGGGTATGGGTTTGCTGGTGCTTTGCCCGATCAGGTATTTGAAGGGGTTCGTGAAGTTTCAGTCGATATCAACACCACATCCGCTGGTGGTCGTAATTTCGTTGAAATCAAAGTTATTCCGGCTGATCAGGTGTATGTGAATGCAATGCCCTGCATCCCGGATTTGCCGTGCAACGCTGGTTGGGACTATGACGATATCGGGGCAGTTGGTGCTGCCACCAGTTCACAGGACGGAACAGGCCTTACTATCGCAACGCCAAATCAACCTGATGGATATAAATTTGATCAATACAATGGCGAACAACTAGACAATGGTGATTATCAGCATGCTGTGTGCAGTGGCACTAGCTATTGCTTTAGTGTCGCAACTCATGAAGGCAACATCGGTATTAGAGAACGCTACACGCATGTATTCCGTGATAACGGTGACGGCACATTGTCGTTTGGCATTGAGCAAACTGACGATACGTTCACCTGGGTTAAAGCCCCAGGGTCGTTTCCGCAAGGCGCGGTACGTGTTGTAGTGGCGTTCCATAACTACACCGGCACAAAAAGTGGAAATGGTCCCGGCTTTAGCAACAACCTTTCTCCATCTACTGGAGGCTTTACCTGGCATTGGGACAACCTGTCGGTTGAAGCAAACACATCCACCCCTGCACTGGACTATTTTGGTGGTGGCAGCGCTGATCGAATCGTTACGCCAAATGGCTGCATTGCTTTCTCACAAGGTCAGCGATCGACTCCGCATCACAGAGACATATTGCCCATGCTGCACTGCACCGGCGATGACGATGTGTAACCATTCATAATTTGGTGAAAGTTGTTAGCGCAGTACGCCTGTGTTCTATCGGTAAAAGCCAGTAAAAAATTTGTGTGGTATATCAGACAATAGGCTACAACTAAACGAAAAAAGGCTGCAAAACATTAAATAATTTTGCAGCCTTTTAACGTGATACGTTTATTTCAACGCAACATTTACATCATGTGTTCAATGCCATAGGCAAACTACCAACCAGCCGATTACTTTACTTACTCAGCCGCTCAACTTCTCGCCTATCTATCACAACATGACCTGAAAGATCATCTGTGTCCAAATTATTCAGATGACACAAACTCAACAATCAGGATTGCTAATTCATGGTAACGTAATGAGAGTAACGGAACTAGACGACTCAGAACGCTGTCCATTACTGTCAATAGCGACAACCGTGAAAGAATACCTGGAATCTTTATCAAGGTTTTCGGTAAAGAAACTAGTTCCATCTCGTGTAGCTACCAACTCACCATTTTGGAATATTTCATAGTGAACAACCGAGTCATTCGCTGGCGCTCTATCCCAGAATATCTCAACCGCAGTTGACGAATAAACAGCCCCCGTCAATCCTGATGGTTTACCGGGACGGTTGATATCTCTAGTGGTATCTAAAACAACAAGATCTGAAGGTTCTGATCGCCTTCCATTACTATCAATAGCAATAATATAATAGGCATAACGGTTACCCTCTGTGAGAGAGTTATCATAGTAACTAAGCGCGTCTAGCGTATCTACAAGTTCTCCGTCACGATAAATATCATACTTAACGATTAACTCTTCACCCATGGATCGTTCCCAGAAAATTTCCCCGGCAGTTGATGAGTAGACGGAACCTTTTAAACCACTTGGTTTTTCAAGGTCGGTAAGGTCTGAAGTTGTTACGATAATGGCTTCATTAGAAGGCGCAGATCGATTTCCATTAACATCAATTGCAACAATATGATACCGATATTCCATATTGGGCAGTAGCGTATTGTCGTAGTAACTAGTCCCGTCGCGCAACGCTACTAAATCTCCATTACGGTATATCTCGTACTCAACGATTAACTGACTGGCTGCTGCTCGAGTCCAAAATATTTCCCCAGCCGTTTCAGAATATACAGCGCCTCTTAAGCCCTCAGGCGTCAACACGTCTCCAGAATCATCATCCAGGACATTGAGTAGTGCTATAAGTAAAGAAACATCATTATCTGTGTAGACGCCATCTCCATCGAGATCGCCAGCGTCAACCAAGCTTGCTGTAAAAGTACCAAGCTTGTTTGTCAGTGCTAATACATCGTCGTCATCAACGTTACCGTTTCCATCGACATCGCCACCAGTACCTGGCTTGGGCTGCACATACAGTTCTCTTTCAACTTCTTCTCCTTCACTTAAAAATCCTTGAAACCCAATAGCCGATTCAGAGTCAGTAATCCCGGCCAATGCTCCAGTTCCTAGCCCTTTAAGAGTCACGGTATAAGTTCCTGGTATTGGGCTGGGTATGAAAAACATTTCTACCGCTCCATCGCCAGTAAACAGGGCGTTGGGTATTTCATTAACATCACCGAGCTCGGCAGTGAAACCAAGGCGCCTACCCAGAGGATCGACCAATAAAAAATCTACAGGGTCAAACAGTCCTTGAAGCCATTGGTTTATGTTGTTAATAGTCTGCTGGTTTTTCATTGAGTAGTACATTAATTGGGGTGATAAGGCCGGTACCTCACCAATACCCGGGACTGAAAAAGACTCAAAATCATCTCTTATAAATCCTTGGCCATTGTTTATGCCCGCTTGCTCTGCAGCCCATTCAACCATGCCTACACAGGTAAAAGAGTTATCACCACCTTTTTGCGCATCGGGTAGCAGAGTTTGTTGGATGCCTTCAATGGATCCATAGTCAATAAACTGGAAGGAAGCGTTACTGAGTGTATTAATGGCACTAAGCATCGCTGTCGCCGATTCGCGGTTCACTGGTATCTCTTGCACATCCTCTACAGGAGTGGAGCCTTCTACCATAGAATCAAATATAAATGCTTCACGCGAGAATTCAGACTGCACACCATCAATGTCATTGACGAATATCGTATCACCAGCTTCAGTATAGTAAGTCCCTTCGTCATACCCTGGGTGCGATTCATATACTTTGTCGTCAATATGGAATCCCACGTGATCAAACCCGGGTATTTCACCATCACCAAAGAACCAACTATTATCACCATTTTCGCGGAATACAATTGAAGGTCCAACAGGAGTGAAGCTAACATTATCTATAGCGTAGCCAGCAGTTTCAGTAGCAATGATGCCGATTTTCCAGCTTGCTATGTTGCCACCGGTTATATTGAATCGTTCTATCCCTAGTATGCTATTCGTCATTTGTCCAAGTTTTTCCCCAGCGGGATCAAACCATTCTATGCGGGTTGAATTCAGCTCATTGAAATAGCCCGCATCAAGAGTAAAAGACTCAACTATAGTTGGGGTATCAGTTCCAGGAATAACAAACTTACCGGTAATGTCACCCTCAAACAAAGGCGAGCCCGATAGTACTGGAGAAGTAGGATTGGAACCATCTGAAGTGATAAATGGCTCAGAACCACCAAAAACAATACCTATATCAGCATATTGATCAGTAATACGTGTTCCAGAGGAAAACTCTGAAAACGTAATATTTTGAGATTGCTCAGTAACGGACTCGACGTTCGCACTCAACGGTTGTTGGTTTGTTTGGAATGTATTCAGATTTTCGCTTATTTGTTTTAAGTCTTCCGGAGTAAGCGGGAGATCTGAATATGTGTTGGTTCGCGTTTGTTCTTGCCCAAACAGTGAAAATGGATAAAATATTAAAATTAGGACTATTAGATTCTTCAATGCAATACCTCTTACAACAGTTATTTTCGAAAACGACAATTTTTTGTAATCGAACTATTTTCAGAGGTTGTTGGATGGCTGGTTCCAGTAAATCTGACTTCACATTGGTAAGCCGGCATCACTTTCCCATACGAATTAAAGGTAACAATCCAGTTACCATCGTCTTCCTGCAGTGCATTCGCCTGCCAACCAGGGTAATTGGCTTTTTCTCTGGCATTTTGAAGATTGGCCTGCACATCATTTATTCTTGATGCAAAACAAATAGCATCAGAAAATGAGTTTATGGGAAGAGTATATTCAGATGTACAAAATGAAGATTCATTCGAATATATGTCCGAAGATGAATTGGAACACGCTGAATACAGCAATATACATGTCAGCGTAATTGACAGATTTAGCATCTTCATATACACGCACCATATTACTGTTAGTTGGGCTCTGGATATTCAAGAGTAACTCAGACAACCAATTAAGAATATTAACCCGTTGCCACCTACAACCTCGATAGTTCGAGTAAGTTGAATTGCAGCAAGTGATATACCAATTAATCTAATAATCTTGGAAAATTAATACAATGTTAAAGAAGGTGATTAGGCTCTCGTTTTAAGCAGCTAATTGTTCGCGGTTCGCAGAAAAGACACGGTATCAGAGTCTATACCCGCGAGTAAAAACGTGCCGACATACAGATTTTTTTTGATAATAGGCGTGCGCTTCATGTAGTTTGCCGACGACATATTCCTGGACTTTTAATCCATTTCAGGTTTTCAAACAGTCTCTGCTTACAACAATCATTATTAAAGTTTACCCCAACTAAACAGTACTTTTTGAATCTTCATCTAAGCGTTCAAGTATTGCATTCGCCCTGTCATGTACGCTGGTTTTCTCTAATATAACAACGTCATACCCTACGGCAGGGTATGTAACCAGTAGCCTCTCGTATTCTTTTATTGCCTCAGACAGGCCGTGTTTACGTTCGTTGTCTGTTTCGTAAATCTCCGGCCAGGGTGGGGTCAGGAATGCTGTTCGGTGGTATCTGGGTTTACCTTCCAAATAGTCGGATATTGCCACACCGGTAAAAGTTGAAAGGGCTGAGGCCGCATCTACCAGGCCTCTATCAAAAAACACCCAATCATCCGCTGTTGGCCTGTTTTGCAAATCGATCAAGGCCATCTCCAAGGCGTGCTCTACGAACGACTTAGGATTTTTCCAAGGCAAAACGTCCCCGCCTATTTCCTGTTGGTCGATGACAATTCGGCGCCCCGGCTCTGGTACGGTGGCGTAGCCTCGCTTGTCCAATTCATGCAACAGAGTGGTTTTACCCCCACCCGAACAGCCAGAGACAGTCACACACTTGCTCATAATTTTTGCATGCCCATGATTCGTCAAACACTAATAGAAAGGCAAATTGTGATCAGATTATAGTGTGCCATGCGCTTACTTCTACGTAGTCATACACGCAGCCTGACAAATCAATGCAATTGGATATTGGACGCTGGCGAGCTGTCATCACTATTGCAAAATACCAGCTTGAATAGCGTTGTATTTTTTTACGATAAAAAGAGACGCTAATTAGCACCGCTTTTTTTAACAAAATCAGTGCTGCGGGCATCGCGGTTTATTGATTTTTTTCGGTAATGCTTGGGTGGTGCAACAAAGCCAAAGGCAGCTACGGAAAAGCATCTCAATTATATGAACAGGAAAAGCAGGATTTACAGATGTAATTGACAGGCGTCTTGGCGCTGTGATAAAAATGACGTCTGGGGTCTGCAATGAACCCCATGAGGCGCCAGCCAAATCTTGCATCCTTCCCACACCAAAACTATTGGAGGATGTCTGTGGCGTCGTACAACGAAATTTCTGTATCTAACTTAGCCCGCTTAGTGGGAACACCAGATTGTCCTGTCCTGCTTGATGTGCGTATCAACGAGGACTTTAATCAAGACCCCAAAATAATCCCCAGTGCTCGTCGGCATGCTTTTCCGGATGTTGCCGAACTGGCTGTCGAGCTTAAAAATAAGTCGGTTGTCGTCTATTGCCAGAAGGGTTTAAAAATCAGTCAAGGTGCTGCCGCAATCCTGCGCAACTTAAGTGTTCAAGCGGAGGTTCTAGAAGGTGGCCAGTTTGGCTGGAGAGATGCAAAGCTTCCCATGGTCTCGGTGGATAAGTTGCCACCACTGGATGCAGCTGGTGGCACCGTATGGGTAACCCGTCACCGACCCAAAATAGATCGCATTGCCTGTCCCTGGCTAATCCGTCGTTTTATCGATCCAAGAGCGCAGTTTCTGTTCGTTTCACCATCGCAAGTCAATAATGTAGCCGAACGTTTTAATGCCACTCCGTTTGATATTGAAGACGTTTTCTGGAGCCACCGTGGTAATCAATGCACATTCGACACAATGATTGAGGAATTTGGCATCGGTAACAGCGCACTTTCTCGCCTCGCGCAAATTGTGCGTGGTGCTGATACCAACAAGCATGATTTAGCACCAGAAACAGCCGGGCTTTTGGCTGTGTCTCTTGGCCTTTCAAGACTGTACCGCGATGACCTGGCGCAACTTGAAGCTGGTATGACACTGTACGACGCGCTTTACCGTTGGGCGCGCGATGCAACAGATGAAGGTCATGATTGGCCTGCCGCTCAGAGCAAACCGTAAATCATGAACAGTGGAAATAAGGCTGTTGCAAGTGATAGTCCATCACTTGCCGAGGCAACACGCGTTTGGTGGAAAATCGGCATCCTGTCATTTGGTGGGCCAGCTGCTCAGATTGCATTAATGCATAAAGAAGTTGTTGAGGATCGAAACTGGTTATCTGAGCAGCAATTTCTGAACGCATTGAGCTTTTGCATGCTATTGCCCGGCCCAGAAGCAATGCAGTTGGCCGCTTATTCTGGTTGGCGATTACACGGCACACTGGGAGGATTAATAGCGGGGCTTCTGTTTATCATTCCAGGTGCCGTTGTAATGATGGTACTTGCAACTATTTACAGTTTTTACGGCGATGTGCCACTTGTATCTGCGCTTTTTTACGGGATAAAGGCTGCGGTTCTTGTGATCGTGATCGAAGCGTTGTTACGTGTGTCGAAAAAAGCACTGACGCAGAAGCAGCATTGGGTCATCGCGGCCTTAGCTTTTATCGGGATTTTCTTCTTTTCAATTCCTTATCCCCTGATCGTGTTAACAGCTGGTCTGCTTGGCTGGTTCATCGGGATCTCGACTGACGAAGCACCGGTGAGCGTTACTACTCAGGCATCCATAGGAAAATCCCTGCAAACAGTGCTTATCTGGCTTGCCATCTGGTTGCTTCCATTGATAGCGCTTGCATTATTTGGGACAGCCGACGTATTGGTCGATGTCGGTATGTTTTTCTCAATACTTGCGGTTGTTACGTTCGGAGGCGCTTACGCAGTGCTTGCCTATATGGCGCAGGATGTCGTGGTTCAATTTGGTTGGTTGAATGCAGGAGAAATGATCGACGCACTGGGCTTAGCTGAAACAACGCCAGGACCATTAATTCTGGTCACGCAGTTCGTCGGTTTCTTGGCTGGGTTCAACCAGGGCGGGTTACTGCTGGGCATCACGGCTGCATTGGTTGCTCTTTGGGTTACGTTTGTGCCGTGTTTTCTATGGATATTCGCTGGCGCGCCCTACATTGAATGGATATCAAATCAACCAAGGCTAAAAGGGTCACTTCGTGCGATTACGGCAGCAGTAGTCGGTGTCATCCTTAACCTATCCATCTGGTTTGCCTTGCATGTGCTGTTTTCCAACGTTCATCGCGAGCAACTTGGGCCAATGACACTTTGGCGACCTGAACTCGCCTCACTTGAATGGCTGGCAGTGAGCCTTTTTATTCTGAGTTGCTTTTTAGCGTTTCGTTTGCACTGGGGCATTATCAAAATTCTGATTATCGCCTCGGTTTTGGGTGCCGTAATTCGGGTTTTCTTATAAGGCGTTATTCAAAATTTCGCCATCAACTTACAAAACAATTCATAGGAAACACCGTAGATGGATAACTTAATACCGGCACAGCCAGCAAACATTGAGCATTTTGTTCGAGGGATTCCATTCAAGGCTCACAAAATTACGGGCTTCACACCCGAGCTTTTCGAGCGGTACTACGAAGACGAATACGGTGGTTCTATCCGATCATTGAATGATATTGAAGCCAAGTTAGCAGCCGCTCGACAGGCGGGTATTGCACCGTCAGAATTGAATTCGCTGGCTTCCCGGCACGCAGAACTAATAGACCTTGTCACCTTGCAAGAAATATTTCTTGCAGGCCTGGCTGAAGATGGTGGCGACAAACTTGAGGACCGAGATCTGAAAAAAGCACTTGCTTACGCATTCGGCGGTGTGTCTCATTGGCAGGCAGAATTTTCAATGATGGCAGATTCACAAAAAGATTCGCCGGGATGGCTTATTCTGGCATGGTGTAATCGGTTTGGGCGGCTGTTAAATGTTGCATCCAATGATGGGCGACTGGCTCTAAGCTGCTCAGTGCCAATATTGGCGTTAGATCTACAAGAACACGTGTATAGCTCTGATTTTGGAAATAACCAGCAAGCCTATATTCAAGCCTACCTACAAAGCATTCATTGGGAAAGTGTCGCGCAGTCATTTAACACAGAGCGCCGCTCCAGCAGTCAGAGCGAAAATTTATTCAAAAGCTCAGAACAAATCTCAGTCTCTGAACTGCATCAGATGATGCAATGCGAAACTAACACACCGCTGGTTCTGGACATACGTCACGATGACGATCGTGAACGTTATAACGCGCGAATCTCCAATACCCAGTGGCGCGATTCATTCAATGTGGCTGAATGGTCGCACGATTTACCGAATGACAGGCCGGTAGTCGTCTATTGTATGTACGGATTTTGGGTGAGTCAAAAAGTGGCAGAAGAACTGCGAGCCGAGGGGATTGATGCTCGAAGTTTGATTGGTGGGTTAACCGCATGGCGCGCCATGGGTCTGCCATCTTCTCAGAATGGATGAGTTGAGTTCATGCTCGATGCATAGATCATGTTTCTGTCAACGTGAATTCCCTAACGGATCTTTACGGTTTGATGAGCGTGGCGCAGATAAGCGTCTGAAGTTGAAGATCTTCGTTCAGCGAATAGGTACCATCTGGACGTGTTGTGGGAATGATGTCGTCGGCATTACCGTAGCCGACACAAAACTCAATTGCATCAGGCGTTAATCCGCTAACCAATGGCGCGGAGTAGTCGATGCTAATCGGAATCCTTTGGTTGGCCGAGCCATTGATCGTTTGTTCAGGCGATAGATTCCTGCCGGCGATAGTGGGTGCTTGTTCGAAAAGGGTATTGCCAGTATCGAGTTTGGCTTTTAGTAACCTGACTTGTTCGTTTTCACCAAGTTCAGTAGAAACAGTAAAACCGACATCGAATACGATAAGTTCGAATGAACCGTTATTGGTTAACGTGTAGTCAATGGTGAGGTTTGAATCGGTCCAGAGACGAACACTAGCGTCAATAGCAACACTGCCGGCTGCACTATTGCCTGTTGAAGTTGGGTCGGTCATTGCGGTATTGTCGGTATTCATTGGTGTGTCGTCACCGGAATCACTGCAAGCCGAAACTGTGACACAAACCAAAAGCAAGATAATACGACAAAGCATAAATTACACTCCAGCTGCAATGATGCCTGTGTGGCTTAGCATCAGTATACATCACGATTGGGAAGCCCAAGTTCTTCGCGAATTCCGTTCTCGGTCAGTTCGAACGGATGTGCCGCTTCGTTAGGTAGTTGATCAGGAGTGGTTGGATCATTATCATGATCGATGTAAATACCAGCAGCTTGTAATTCAAGCAGACGGGTTCCGTTTACTGCCTCTAAAGAGTCATATGCGCTGACTATCACCTCTTTATCATAACAATGAACATACGTGCGCCCAGCGGCACTCAGTAATGAAGAATACGTCTGGTAATTATTCCCAGAGCTTGGAAGCTTACATCCGTTCTCAAGTCTTCCAGCCGAGGTAGTTCCATAGCACGTACTCTCTGCCATCAAACTGGTGGATACGAACAAAGAGATTATGAAAAGGCTTAGGCGCATAGTAAAAAATTGTGTGATGACGTTTAATTTTTGGCATTAAAGACACTTGATGCAGCCGCTCGTTATCGCGTAAACAAGTTGTATGGCCGAGACCTGTACTTGCTGCATATCTCAGCTAAGTGGCCGAGTGCAAAATAGGCATTACTCATTTAAATAAAATCATCAATAAACTCATACGCCGCTTCTCTCATTTCAGGAGTAAAAACATGCGCTCCTGGCCACACTTTCAATTTTAAACTGTGCGGTTGAAATGCCTTAACAGCGTAATCGTAAATGGCTTGAGCTCCTCGGGAATATTTGTCGTCCTCTGCAGCGGAGATGTATAAGGCTCTGGGTGAGATCAATTTTACAATATCTTCTATATCACCTTTTTCAAGTATTCCAGGAACACTGAACTCGGCTTGAATGCCTACCTCTCTTGAAAGTGAGTCTTTGTAATTTACACAACCGCAATTAGACACAGATACCTTTATGCGCGGGTCAAAGGCTGCTCCCCAGATAGCCATTCTTCCACCATAAGAGTGGCCAATAAACCCGATGCGGTTTGCATCCACAGAATCATGAGCACACAATAAATCGATTCCGGCAGACATATCGCCCAGAACTTTGGCCAGTAATGTCTTTCCTTGAATCAACCGCGATGTCATTTCGTGATACTCCGCTCTACCGCGATCACTACTCCAATTACGATCTTCAAATGCTATAGCGTCTGGCACCAAAACCAAATAACCGCGACGAGCCAATTCAGGTGCAATTGCTTGATCCGGATCGCCTAGCAACCCAACCGGCTCACTCTTTCCAAGTTCGAAATTGCCAGCATGCTGGTGATGACAGAATATCGCAGGGAGATTGGTAGATTGATTTAGCGGCTTGAGCAAGTAGGCACGTATTCTGTCTTGCGGTTCAACGTTGTACTCAATTTCCAGCAGATCATATCCGTCAAAGCTGGTCTGAGACACTATGTGTTCGTCAATTGGGCCACGAACTGGAATCGTCCCAATCAGATCTAAAAATACAGCGCGTTCCATTGGCAGAGAAATATTTTTTCGTATTTATCACTAATATACGTTATGTATAGTTCTCAAGTCTTGTGGTTGAGTTATTAAGTAACGACTAAGACTCATATCAAATACTGAATGATAAAGGCCTGAGTAGTTGCTTAACGGTCATTCGCGTTCTGCGAGCGAAACCTTTGGTAGTAATGCGGACAATTCTTTGGCTATATACTCGCACGTAATCTGCTTCATATATTATAACCGGACATTAACGAGCTAATGTCGACCACAGTGCCGTCAGGGTCGCGAAGCAATACTCTTCTTTGACCGTATGGCATGTCTGTTGGAGGCTCAATAATGTGCATACCTTGTTGAGTAGCCCGTTCGAAAACTGTCTCGCAATCTGAGACCACAAAGGTCAAAATAATACCCGCAGGTTTTTTTCGGATATTCGCAGGCACGGTATCGTGTGTTTTTTTGAGTATGCCGAATTCGAACCCTTTGGCTTCATCATGAACAAGAGTCACAAACCAATCAGAGTTAAAATCGCGTTTCATACCTAACAGTGATTCGTAGAATTGCGCGGTTTTTTCAACATCATCACTTAAAATATTGGTGAAGCAGCGTTTCATTCTGGGTTCCTCGTAAATTTGGTTGAGCGTAAAAATTGAAGTTCATTGCCACCCAATGGCGGTTTTGTAAAAGTAATATCCCGAAAGAATGAACCCAAAAGCGATAATGCCTGTTCTTAGATAATGTTCATTTATCAGCCGACCATAGCGTGCACCAAAATATCCGCCTACCGTACTGCCTATCATCATCGTTAGCGCCTCCGGCCACGCTATAATTCCGCCGACACCAAATACCACAATACTAAGTAGCGTGAAGCTGGTTGCCAGTAAGTTCTTTAAGCTGTTGGCCACATGAAACGATGCGAACCCCATAATTTGAACGATGGCAAGCAGAATGATCCCGAGCCCGGCCCCAAAATAACCACCGTATATTGAGAAGAAAAAAAGCGCTGTGTACAACATGCGCGATGATGTTTTCGCTGAATCAAAATTATTTACCCATGAACTGATTTTTGAGCCATACGCAAAAAGTAATGTAGCGAGCAAAATTAAAAACGGTATAAGAACTTCGAACAAAGCTTGTATAGACACAAGCAACAGAATGGAACCGGTTATAGATCCCAATCCGGACACAACGAGCAGCGGCCAGACTTGAGTTCCTATCTCTTTTAATTCTTTAGCATAAGCAGGGATTGCAGCTGCATTGGACGGCAGCATCGCTAAATAGTTTGTAGCGTTGGCCTCAATTGGCGGTAATCCAACAGCCATCAGAGCGGGGAATGTAAACAGCGTCGCGCCTCCAGCAAGTGCATTCCAAACCCCACCGATCATCCCTACACAAATCAACAAGAGACTTGTTTCAACACTCATTTTCCAATACCAATAAAGGCTTGACGAAGGACTGTAAGACAATTTATGTTATAAATGAAACGAATATTACAGAGACCTGCCATGAATAAATCTGAACGCATGACGGCTAACAGCCAGTTGCTTCGTACTTTCGTGGTAATTGCGGAATGTCAGAACATCACGCGAGCGGCGGAAAGTCTAGGGCGAACTCAATCTGCCATAAGCGTTCAGGCAAGGAATCTTGAGGAAGTGCTAGAGGTCAGTCTGTTTATTCGACAATCAAAAGGCATGTTGCTCACCAAGGAAGGGGAAAAACTGCTACCTGTTGCCCGCAATATTCTCTCAGAGCTGGCCAAAGTAGGTTCCATGTTTGATGACCCTCTTCAAGGGTCAATACGGGTTGGTATTCCAGACGATTATGCTGAATCGGTACTGGAATCAATGTTGGTGGAATTTGCGCGCCGTCATCCTCAAGTGGAAGTGTCAGCCAGGTTTGGATGTACGTCCAAGTTTCCGGATGCTATAAAAAAGCAAACACTGGATGTTGCTGTGGTGACTGGCACTCAAGTGACAGATAAAAATCGAATTGCCTTAGATGCCAATGTCTGGGTTGCCAGTCCTTCTCTAACAGTCAACGTTGAAGAAAACATACCGTTAGCAGTACTTGACCGTGATTGTGGTTGGCGCGACTTTGCCCCCAATGCGCTTAGCGCTGCTGGAATTGGATGGAAAATCGCTTATGCCAGTGAAAGTTTCGCCGGTGTTAAAGCGGCTATTAGGTCTGGTCTTGCGCTAGGTATTTTACCTCGATCGTTATTGGACCCGGAAATGCTTGAATGGGGTAAGGTGAAACAGCTTCCATTACTGCCACCGTCTGATAGAGGGATACTTGTCTCTGATACTGCGTCAAATAAAATCGCAACATCTATGGTTGATGCCATAAAAGCTGCTACAAAAAACAATGTGTAGTTTGGCTATTGCCGCAGTTCAATTGCGTGTTGCGAACAGTACTTTTTGAATTAGGATCGGCAGTGAAAGAAAGACGCCAGGTTATGGTTTACCGGGCTCAATGTCTTTTAGAGCGAGGAATCCGGCTGCGAGTATCATCAACGTTCCCGACACTTTATTAATTAAAGAGAAATTGAACATCTTTAAACGCTTTGTAGCCTGTATTCCTGCTACGCCCCAAGCGAATAGAATAAGCCCGTCGACAATTATATAGGTGGAGCCCAAAATAATGAGCTGTGGGAGAATTGCTGAACTTGTATCGATAAATTGAGGAAACAGAGCTGCAAAAAAAGCCACTGCAAATGGATTCGCCAAGGAAGTGAAAAATCCTTGTTTATACAGTCGTACCTTGTTTTTTGAGCTGGGCTCTGAGAGATCGGTAGATGCATGAGAGGAAAGGAATAGTTTCAGTCCAATCCAGGCTAAATAGAATACACCCAACCATTTGACAATGATAAACGCGGTCGCTGAACTGGCAATTACTGCAGCTAAACCGAATGCTGCAGCGGTCATTTGCAGGCAGTTAGCACTAAGGTCGCCAGCAATAGTCCATTTGCTGTGCTTCAATCCGTAACGAATACTATTGGAGATTATGAGAAGCTGACTGGTATCCGGTGGGGTCGCAAAAAACACCCCAACTGCCGCGAGGTAAAGCAGATAGTTTTCTATGCTCATGCGCTCCGGTTCCCTGAAATTGTTCTATGCAACCATAACAGATTCATAGGATAGCGATAGTTGATACTCTATTTGGGTACATGGTTTTCGTCCCAGCGAAAAGCATGACCGTCTGTTTTAACTTGACCTATCGACGGAAGCGCGAAATGACTGCCCAGCACAATACAGTCTGATTCAGATACACGTTCCAACAACCCGATACGAGAATGTACAGCGACCTCGGCATCTGCATCGTATTTGAAATGCCAATCTGGAAACCAGCACTGCACTGTTGAATGCAGTGCATCTCCAGTAATAACAGCCTCACGACTCTTGCTTTGAATCAAAATAGATACGTGCCCCGGCGTATGCCCTGGAGTTGGGATTAGCCTCACATGATCTCCCAGAGTGTGATCTGGTTGAACCAATTCTGCCTGACCGGCTTCGACAACCGGTAGCACACTTTCTAGATACATGTCGTTGTTGTCCAAGCGCTGAACTTTTTCATCTGCCGTTGGCATAAGGTAGCGTGCCTTTGGGAATGTGGGTACCCAACGGCCATCAACAAGTTGAGTATTCCAACCAACGTGATCTATATGCAAATGAGTACATAGCACGTAGTCAATATCTTCAAAGTTAACGCCAGCAGCTTTGAGTGACGATTCGAAACGATTATCCGAGCGTTTGTTCCAGTTTGGTATTCTCGGAACTGTCTTGTGATTGCCGACACAGCTATCAACCAGAATCAGGTGGGAGGGTGTTTTTAACAGAAATCCTTGAATCGGCAAAATTAGTTTTCCCGAATGTTGGCACAAGCAGCCTGGCGCATAGGAATCCATAATTGCCGCAACATCAGGCCCTGCTGTTGGATAGAGTTCTTCGGGGGTTAAAAAGGGTTCATGCATGTCGAGAATTCTCCAGACTTCGACATCACCGATTTTGCATAACATTGTTCTGGCTCTCCAAATTAGTATTCAGGCAATTTCGATCCACCAATGACAAGTTAACATAAGTTATTTAGTGTAGATGTTACTTGCATCAGCAAACCATTCCTAATTCGACTCTTCCAACAAAGAGCTCAGAATTGACTTAGGCTCTGATGAAGTAGCATCCACTAACGTGAATCCACATGCAACGGCAGCGCCGCTGAGCCATCGCGAAAATGCGACAGCTCTTTTGCAAAACTGATCAATGAGCACCTTGTCTTCTTTTACGCGCTGGTCGTATCGGCTTTCATCATAAATTCTATTGCATAACACATCATCAGCAAGCGTTAGCCATATCGAGGTGACTCTCTCTGTATCTAACGTCGAAACCACCTCTGGCAGTAATGCCGAGCCTTCCATAACCAGGCAAGGATCGAATGGGTTGTTGAGATGAGAATTCAATATGGCATTTGCAATCGGCATTACGTTTGACTGATAGTGAGTCAGCACTGAATCGAGCATCTCGCTGCAAGTTAGATCTCTAAAGTGAGCTCTTACATCATCCGGCAGTGAGGAATCGTCGTTACGCCATGGTCTTCCGGGATGACGCGCAAACTGGTCGGTAGACAAGTATCGCCAGCCAGAACGTTCAGAAAATTGCGACGCTAGCGTGCTTTTCCCGACATGGGAGGTACCACCAATAAGTGCTATTTTCTTGCGCAGGGTAGATCTCCGTTGAGCCGCTTAGAAAGGCCTATACCCACCTCAGATCCTATGCCAGTAATCAGCGTTTTCATTGTAATATCCGCGGACTAACTCAAACCGTCCCAAAGGTGAGTTTCTAGCGCTTTCAAAGATATGAAAGAGCTTACTGCAAACAGCGCTAGGTGCACCAGCGCTACGCGTTTGCGAAGCTTAGATAGCGAAACTTTAACAATCCAAATTGAAAACAATATTTGGATAAGCATCACCGTATTTAGCGTAAATAGAAGTGGTCGATCATGAGTAGTTATCAATTCTTGAATACTACCGGAAGCATCCATCGGCGTTGGTGAGTAAAACGTCATGAACAGGTAAATCCCTAATACGAATACCAGCGGGCATAACACAAGTGTCAGCGTAAAAATTCCAATTCGCTCTCTGAGAATGCTCGTAAGAGCCCACAATCCAGCAATACCTAATGGCCAAATAGCCACCATTGACAGAAACGCTAATAGGTACAACGGAATGGAAGCTATAGCATTGTACTTGTCGACTAAGAACAATTTATTATTCCTGTGAAACGTTAGCTCTGGGCTGTTCGTCAACCTTTTTACCCAACGTTACAACATTGTTTGATAGTACGCCCAACACCAAGCTCAACAACAGTTGCACTCGGTGTGTGTTCTGAGGCTCTCCCGGTAGCGTGTAGAGCGCAACTGAATGCTTACTCTCCGCCGCCGCCTTCATCTCCACCCCCATCTGAGGCTCCCGTTCCCGCACTGGAATCAGATTCGCGCTTCCATAGAATGACGGCAAGCCAGATAATGAACACTTTCGCTGGCAAAGGTATTTCTTCAGGAAAATCCACTGTTGCTCGGCGCGTAAAGACTCCTTTCGGAGATAGCATTCCAATTTCTCGGTCGCCATCCAAAAGTAGGAATGTACTTTGAAAAGCAGATTTTGCGCGGAGCGTATACTGCTTACCTGCATATTCTATTATGAAGGCGCGACGGAATGCATTTGGCTTCTTTGCATGAGCTAATACCGCACCTTCTAATTCGAGGATAAAGGCGCCACTCATTAACCCTTCTCGATAAACCATATAGTCGATCCCGTCGACTGTTAGCACCCCTTTTTCTCGCCACCAAGATACATCGATCTCTGCAACGGCTCGCGACCTTTCCATGACGGAAAAGTCCCACGAAAACCAACTTTTCGGGATTACCGTTAACATGGTATAGCTTTCCCTATCTTCAGCTGTTCGATTTATTGAAGCCTGATACCCAATGCCTTGCTTGGCGACTGATAGGCGGACAAACACCAGTGACGCAATCAAAAACTGAGCATGAACACTGTTTAGACATTGTGCAATGTTCATGCACATTTTAAATTTGATGTTGCAGCCTAGAGAAACTTTACCCGGTAACTTTAGACATTCGATCGATCACCCTTCCGTCGATAATCGTAAGTAACTCTGTTGATTTTTAAAACGCACCAATGGACTGCCGAAACAGTGTTACTGATTTTTCTTTAAGTAGTCTTGTAGTGCACGGAGTTGCTCAGCCTCCGTTGATTGCGTAGCACCTGGGTAGGGTGAAAGCCAACTCGGACGGTAGTCTACAAATATTTCTTCTTTAACTCTCAATCCTGACTGATCCTCAAGCAATCCAACTGGTAAAAACTGCGGTGATTTCCCCCGCATGCTCCAGTAAAGTGTTGTTCCACACGAACGACAATACCCGCGCTCACCGTGCTGGCTTGCATGGTACAAGCCGATATTGTCGTCGTAATGAAAAACGATGCCTTCAGCGCGGACAACGTAAAGCGGCCCACCGCCTGTCCATCGTTGACATTGTGTGCAGTGACAAACAACAATAGCGTTGCTCTTTAATGTCGCTGACACACTAACTGCCCCACACAAACAGGTTGAATTGCAATTAACATTCATTCGTCGGGGCCACTGCCATCATATGTTGGATAATCATCTGCAATATCAATCCAACTCACCTTTTCTTCAAAATGCACGTGTGAGTGTGGTCGCAAACTCTCATGTGCGTCAATTGTTATTAAATGAAAATGTGTGTCATTTGGGTACTTGCTTGACTGGTAGGTAACTGGAGAGTTGCAGATGGAACAAGATCCCCATTTTGTACCAGGTGAAGATTCATAGAATTTCAGCGCTCCTGATTTAGTAGAGAGTACATTGTTCTTGAATGATGCATAGGCAGCTACGGGCGCTCCAGTGGCCTTCCTGCAACTACGGCAATGACAATAAGACACCCAATCAGGGGTTCCGTCTATTTCGATTATGACGTTGCCACAAAAACACTCAGCGTGCATTTTTATTCCCCTTACGCTAACTGAAATACTTGGTAAATTCAAATTGTATGTGCCCGAAGCACTTCAAGAAATGGTTCGACGGACTCATAACTAATTACGGATGTTCTTTCAGCACTACACCAACAAATTTTTGAAAGAACTTAGTTACGCTAATTGCGTCGTAAGCCAGCTATTTTTCCGCGTTTATTGCTATTGCCTGTCTCAGGTAGTAACCGACTGCGTCTTTGTCGAAACGTTTTTGAGGTAGAACCCTAATTAGTTTTCCTTTTCCTGTTAGCAAACCCAAATCATCATCCATCTTCGCGCCCTTTAAAAACCCAATATCAATGCCATAAGGCATGGTTCGCATATGACAGATACCACCATTCTGGTCAGAATAAGTTGTAATTCTGTCTTTTCGAATTTCAACTATTCCGTCAAATGAGAGTAAAAACTTCCTCGCTTTCAAAAATAGGTTCTTGTGATCTGACTTAATATCGATGTCGTATTGCATAGCATTTCCATTTTTTTTCGCTAACAAATCTACAATTCATATCGGAGTACATTGGCATGTTATGAAAATATTGATGATAAGAACTCTCTACCTGACGATATCTCACTTTCACAATACTCCCCCCAATATTCATGCTCTCCACACCACTTTAGAAAGTCTATAAGATAACGAACTTGCTCTAACGTTAAAGCCGATAACCTTTCTTTCGTCTCTTCCCTGTGATCTTCGGTTGGGGATAAATTATATATTAGAAACTCTGTTTCCAATTGCCAGTACTCATGGGGTTGGCTCAAACAATATTTCAAATACGACGGTAATACCCACCTCCAGCCTTGAGCAGAAAGGCAAGACATCTCTTGGTGAACTACACGAATTGATTCAGGTGATAGCTCCTTACCTGTGACCGCCTTAAGATCTTTACGAAGATACTCACACTGAAAGCAATCATCTCTGTGAAAAGACAATGCCTTCCCTTCAGGCTTATTAACCTGAGGAAATACACTTGTGAGTTTACTGATTAGATTATCTGTGGTCATTTTTTGTGCTTGACATCAACAATGAGAACCAGCTGCGCTCAGTGGCTGTTCCGAAGTACTCGGTGCTGAGCGCAACTGTTTTTCCATCGCCCCGTTAGGTTTCGAGTAAACAAAAACCCCCAACTCAACTAAGCATACATTTTAATTTTGGTACAAGAAACTCAAATTAAAGCCTTAACATGCATTATCATACAATCGGCATAATCATTGCCGATATGGAGAATCATCATGAATAAGCAAATCGAACAGCTTTCCTTTTGAGCCGACAAGCAAACGTCGCAGAGGCTATCCCTCCGAAACCAAAGTAAAGCGCGGAATGCGAAAGGTTGGTACAGATAAATACCTAACCGAAAAACTAGGTCGCAACGATCTCTGCCCATGTGGGTCGGGTCGTAGATTTCAAACGGTGTTGTCTCAAACGCAGAGGACTACAGGGTTCTGCAAGAGATGACTACTATCGCGACTAGCCGATTCTAGACACGGCGCTGGCGATTATTTTCGTCAGCGTCGTTACACTAAACTCATATAAACCGAATGAAACCTAACATCCGCGTTTAGATGCAGTTGCGCTCAGCAAATGTTCTCAGGCTCTGGAGTTGCGCGCCGAGCGCAAACGATTGCTGCAACATCATGTTGGCTTTACGCCGGAAGTCAATTTAATAATTCCGAATTTCTGCAACGTGAAAAGCGGAATAAGCGTCGTTAAACACAACAAATAATCTTACGTCAAATAAGTTGATTTAAAGATTTAAAACAGACTTAACCGACCCAGCTTCGCTAAAGGACCAATCAACAGGTTTGTTTTCATGCAAATATATAATCGAGTTCGCCGGATCGAAGTCGACTTCTCTAAGTCGTTGGCGAACGTCAACGTATAGCGCTTCCTTTTGCTCGTCTGTGCGTCCAACTAGTAGTGCAATTTCTATAATAATAGTTGAAGCAGGTTCTCTCTTTCCCATGAATGTTGGATGCAATATCATTTCTTCAGGGAGATAGCGCGAAATGAGGCAAAAGTAGTCGTCAGGATTTACCCCACATGTATCAACAAGACAGTCGTGTAATAAATCGTTGATAGCATGGCAAGTCTCGATTGGTAGGCTTTGTGGCACATGAAGTTTATTGAACGGCATAAGTATTCTCTACGTGATTCGTTTGTTAGGCCAGTTTATTTCCATTTCAAATACCAGCTAAGTATTTAGGGTTCACGAGAGCATGTTCTAGCTCTATTTCGGAAATAAATGGCCAAGCTTTAAAGTCGCCCGCTTCTACAAATTGCTTATATTTAAAGTGTGCCTTTTTACCCCATAACCCCACGGTAAAGAGATTCAATGTAAAGTCAAATATGGGTACTGTTCGATAATCTGGCCATAAATATTCTTTGTTCGAATGTAAGAACAAAATCATCCTAGCAATTTCTCGTCTATCCGATCTACCTATTGAATGCTGCCCAATGGCTCGATGCTGGTAGTTGTCGTCATAAAGAAACCATGCTTCTTGTTTCACTGCCATCGCACCCCGGTCTCTACAATCCACGACCACGTTGTCTAAGTCATCGTTAGTCTTTAACCCTGCAACATATTGACGCAATATCAGGGCTAATTCGTTTCTCGATTGTCTGTGGATCATTGTAAATTCAACGCTCTCTGTTTCAAGGAGGCCTAACAATCTCTGGCAAGGCCGGTTGCGTTTAGTACGCGTCAGAATTGCACATGGTTACGCGCTAAGCGCAAGCGTTCGTCTGCACGGTAATGTTGAGCGTTTGGCTTGGAGTAGCTAATACCACACATCTGCTTCCTAAGAAGTCCATGCACCACCGTATTTCGACGCTACTAACGAGCCGACAAGGAATGCAGCCAAATTTATTGCTGCGTAGAGAAACAAACTTACTCCGAAATTACTTTTTCTATGTATGTATATACGAGCTAATGTAAACATGGATACTGCCAAACAAACCACACAAAATACAATCCATGTATAAATATCAGCAACACCAAAAAACCCATGTCGCATTACATCTAACGGCTCTTTTCTGTCGCTAAGCTCCAAGCCTATAGGCATTAGAAAATAATTTAAAAGTAAAGCACTACAGATTGTTAATCCAATGTAGTCTATGCTGATTGATTGGCTTTTACTTGAAAATGACCACACAAACATCGCCACACCAACGAGCGCCCCAACACTAACTATAATAAATGTTGGAATAAGCCAACCAAAGCTGAATATGGATGCTAAAAACTCTACCTTATCATCAATCGACGAATCCATTTATAGATTAAGTCGGTTTTAGCCAGAGAGTCGACACTTTCATATCCAAATTCGCATTATCGTTAATTAGCACGCCAAACATTAAAGTTGCGGAACGCCCGCTATAGTCGCCGGTTTAAGTGTAGCCACGTTTAAGACGTTAGCAAGCGATTGCTCCAACAACCTGTTAAGTTTGCATCGCTAAAGTCATTTCACAATTTGCCTTTATTCTGCGAGTGCCCGAAGCAGTTCAAGAAATGGCTTAACGGACTCATTACGAATTATGGATGTTCCTTCGACACTACTACCAACAATTTCTTACCAACAACTTCTCGAAAGCACATAGTTACGTTAGGGGATTGATACGTCCAACAACCGCCTTAACTTGACGCGGTCTGTACATATTCTAAATGGCAACCACTCTCATTTTCTATCAGGTGGACTCCAGGCAGATCCCATGCGATCGATGCTGGCTTTTTTCCAAACATCCTTAATTTTGTAGAAGCGTTCGAACTGGGGTATCTCTTCTGGGATAATGACCCAAGGCTGCTTACTTTCTAGAAATATGTGCACATTTGGAGGCTGACGATCCGGCTCATCCAGAGTACCTACGCGAACAAACCAGCAATCATCAAAACGCCCACTTTTGTACTGGCTCCAAACGTAAGTAGCGCAGTCCGGGCAGAAAAATGCGGTATGACGAGTATTGGGAAAATGTATATTTGCAATATCCCCGCACAAGAGCTCCACTTCTTCTTTTTCAATCAATGCGTTCATGACAAAGGCACTACCTGTAACTCGCTGACACTGTCGGCAATGGCAAGCATGAACTATTAGTGGGTCAGCGTTCAATTTATAACGAAGTTTACGGCACGAGCAGCCACCTTCATATTCGATTTGTGTTGTCACTATATCGCCTCCTATACATCACGAATAGA
>CALIMV010000357.1 GCA_938045275.1 uncultured Granulosicoccaceae bacterium | reverse complement strand
CATTCCGCATCGAGGGCCAATTTTTCATTCTCGTTTTCGGACCGACTCAACCCTCTCAGCATGCAATCACACTTGGCACAAAAGATCTCAACATTCCTTTCGACGGCCTCGCGCGCTCCATTGGTTTTAAATTGTTATAGGGAGACGAAATAGGGAAGCTAGCAAACAGCAAACGGAATCAAAGCGCTGACTGTCGTTGCAATGCCTTAGGATGCGTTAACGATACAAAAAGGTCGCTTCATGGTATAAAGCGAGCCACTTTCTAAATGTCGTACGCCAAACAATCCAAATTATATAAAGCCTTCCTGTCAGTGTATAAATTCGAACAATAATCACGTGAACAAGATCACTAAACGATGATGAAAAGACGGAAAGCAAATAGTCAGTCAGCCAAAGCATAAAAAGCCAGAACGCTAATTGAACCTGGTTTGAATAGATTACTGCCAACCGAGATAAAGATAGGATAAGCATGTCAAATAGATTTATACGTTACTGGGTTCTATCTTTCGCACTCGCATTTACTTCGACTCAAATATTCGCACAGTCTGCAGAGGAACCCACCGTTTCAAATGGAAATGCAGTTAGTAGACTGGACACTTTGCAGTTACAGATTGAGGAGCAAATTGCGGAGCGCGACAAGCTGCGCGCAACAATTAAAAATTCAGATTCAATCACAGCAACCGACCTGCAAACCGAAATCGATGCAGTTAACGCAGAAATTCAGAAACTAAGAAACGCATTTGAGCAATCAGCGATCGGAGCAGTAAATATCGACGTTCTCAACGAAACTCAAACAAATTTTGATTGGAGAGAAGAGGTAAGCCAAATTCTTCAACCTATCGTTGAAAATTTAAAAGTGCTTACCGAAAAGCCACGTCGTATAAGCCGATTACAATCCACCATTGAACAAACTAAATTAAAAAGGACAGCCATTGCCTCTGCAATTAACGCCATTGTGAAAAAGAAGGAGTCGACAACTAACCAAGATACGCTAAGTGCTTTAGCTGATCTAGAGGAAAGCTGGATTCAACGCTTATCGGACAATGTAGATGAGCTGTCAATCGCACAGCAACAACTCTCTGAGTTACAAAATACGGATATTTCCTGGTGGGAAACCGTTAGCACAGCACTAGCCGAGTTCTTTAAAGGACGCGGACTGACGCTACTCATCGCATTGGTAACTGGCGTTTTCGTATGGTCTCTAATGAAGCTCTTGTTGAAGCTTTTTCAGGGCTCATCAAAGCGATTAGACAAAGACGTAATGCGCACTCGTCGGCGCATAGCTCAATACGCGTATCGACTACTGACATTTCTGCTTATATTGATCGCCGTTATTTCTGTTTTTTATACTCGCGGTGACATGCTACTGATGGGGCTATCGATCTTAGCCGCTGCCGGCATTGCACTCGGCTTACGGCAAGCTATCCCACGTTTCATATCTGAAGCCAGGTTACTGCTCAATATTGGTGATATCCGCGAAAACGAACGAGTGATGTACAACGGATTGCCGTGGCAGGTTACCTCGCTGAATGTGCATTCAGTTCTAAAGAATCCGGAATTTACTGGCGTTGTCAGACTCCCACTTTCTGACATGTCTAGCATGATATCCAGGCCTGCCGGTAAAGAGCCGTGGTTTCCTGCTAGTCGAGGAGACTTTATCGTATTAGAAGACAACATACTTGCTGAGGTTATGCGTTTAACACCAGAAATCGTTGAGCTAAAAGATCGCTCTGGAACGCTAATTTCAATACCAGCACCCGAATTTTATACCACAACTTTCAAGAACCTGACGCGCAGTGAGTCGTTTGGTGTGACGACAACCTTTGGTATCGACTACCGACACCAATCAATTAGTTTGACCGAGGTCCCAGCTAAAATAAAATCAGCAATTAAGGCGGCTTTCGAAAATTTTGACCACACTGATTCAGTAGTCGATATAACGGTTGAGCTACAACAGGCAGGAGCATCGTCTTTGGATTATCTCGTGTACGTTAAAATGAGCACCGATGCAGCTGCCAGTTATCTGAAAATAGAACGCCTACTTCAGCAAACCTGTGTTGCAGTTTGTACTGAGGAAGGGTGGGAGATACCTTTTCCACACATGACCATTCAACAAATTTCAACATGATAGTGCGGGTGTTTTATAGAACCAGATATTCCATTGCAAGATGATCTCGAAATTCAAGTCACAACAATTATTGATAAGTTACTGTCACACGTGTGGTGGAAGGCCTAGACCTGAATTGAGAAATAGCTTGGAGAATTAATATTTTTACCTCATACCTTACTAACGAAAATAATCGGTAAAGCTTCGCTACTAGATGAGCACACGCAGCTGTATTAAAATTGCGTAAGTAACATCATCTTTACTCAGCTGTCTTTTTCGAAATGTTATACAGATTGCTATAGCGTAACTCCACTACAATCACCCAAAACTTAACACTCTGGCCAAACCTTCGAGCTGGTAATAGCACAGCAGATTTAAAACCCACTTTTGTTCGTTAGGGTAGGTATCGACAACAACTCGAATATAAATGGCGATGTATCTAAAGCACTTAACCAGTTCGAAAGAAACTAAATTCAAGTCTACCGAGCAATAAGCAGCTTGCTTAATAAACGCGAGGGTTACGTCATGATGTTTAATTACTTCGAAAATTACTGGCAAAATCTACTGCTTGTTGCATCAGTTTTTGCGGTTGGCGTTGTCAGCCCAGGTCCTGCCACTTTAATGATCTTAAACTCGGCCGTGTCGCGAGGTCGCGCTCAGGCATTAGCCTTGTCGACAGGGTTAATCATAGGTTCAATTATTTGGGCACTCATTGCAGCGATTGGTTTCGCCGCAGCCATTAGCACCTCAGCGACATTTTTTCTTGTAATGAAGCTTATTGCTAGCTTTTACTTGTTTTACCTGGCCATTAAATCATTTCGTTCATCTATGACTCAATTCGTGTTGAAACAGGGTGAGTTACTCTCTGCAAAATCATTGTGGCGCCAAGTAATGGTAGGCCTTCTGATACAGCTAACCAACCCCAAGACCGCGTTGATCTGGGTGCTGGCGTTTTCGCTTGGTGCCGATGCTGCGTTGCAACCTCAATTTTATCCAACCGTTATTGTCCTGTGTGTTGGAATGGCAGTCATGATCTATGCAGGTTACGCCTTGTTATTTTCATCAACCAAGGTGTCCAACGCGTATTCGAAAATGAAACGTCAATTTGATTTAGTCGTTGGCACTTTGTTCGCTAGCGCCAGTATTGTGATGTTAAGTTCAGCTGCCTAGCGATAGCCATTTTTAAGTAGTGAATTTGCGGATGATGTTGATAAGCGCGTAATAATAGAAAATAAAGGCGAACGCTACTCAACAGCATAAATTAGTGCTTAGACAAGACCGACTCCCGAATCGGTGGTAAAACCGATCCGGGGATAAATTCAGCTTAGTAAAAATTAGCTTTTGGCGGCGAGTGCGTCATACTCTCTCTTAAACTTGTCGAAATCGTATCCACTGCCATTTAAAATAGTACTCATCAACCGAATGTAGCCAGCCATCGCAACAGCTTCTTTGATCTGAGCGTCGGTCACGCCCATCTTTTTCAACGAGACCGTATTGGCGTAGACGCAATATTGGCACGGTATCTGAGCCGCAACGGCTATCGCGATTAGACCCTTGGTTTTTTTATCAATTTCATTGTCTGAGGATATTGCTTTGTATCCTTCTAAGATCACTTTCATTTCCGTTTCAGGTATGGTTTCTTGAAAAAACGCTGGTGGCCCGGCAAAGGCACTTCCAACCGAAAAGAACAGGATAACGATAGACAAGCAGCTTAATATTTTTTTCATGACATTCTCCGTGTATAGGTTTGAAATATGAGCATCAGGTTATTCTGTGCACGAATAAAGTATCGACGCAGTGTGTAACAACGAGATTTCAAATACGGAGAGTTTTGTTTCAATTGTATCTAGCCGAAAAATAACAGTTTACAGATTGTTGGCACCTCCGCTCTAAGACAATGCCAAGCTCTCGACACTGTTCAATAGGTAACCTGATTTGTCGCATGGCGCTTAGTTTTTACATGAACTATTCGTTTCGGCCTTTATGTAGCGTTATTCAAAACCGGTTCAGCTGATTTTACGAGAGCCGGATGATTTTCCTTTCGACCTAACCACACATCTCGATACGAGACATACATCATGGACGTGGATATAGCCAACCATGGAATAAATAGCATCGGCAAAATATGAACAAGCAACAAAGACAACACACTCACGGCATACGGCCAGACAATGAATTTGTTGATATAGAACCCTTCAAAGCTTTGATTAATAGCCTGAATAGCAGGTAATTCACCAATTACAATTAACGCCCATAAAAACCATAAATAGCTTGTTATCCACAAAGCCACTCCAATAACTGACGCTCCAATAACTACCACTATGCTGGAACCGATTAAATTTCGAGTCACGCTCACTTCTTGTGACTTTTCCAAATGCTTAAAAAGCGCACCTGGATTTCCTGGACTTATCATCTCAATTAACAAAGTAATCGCAAAAAACACAAACAACGGCATGAGCCCAAAGAAAAATACACGCATCCATGCTTGCGGTGCTACTTCAATAATTTTTTTCAATGATGATTCAGAAAAATCAGCACTTTTTGCCACTACACAGCCGAGTGATAGAATCAAAGGAAATACACAAACTAAAATGATCCCGCTTTCGTCTAACGCTCCAAGCCCCATACTGACCAAGCCCAACAGGAGAAACAACAGGGCTTTTCGTTTTGACAACTCCAACGCTTCCACAAACCAGAATCTCATGTTTCCGCTTGGAACCTTTCGTGGGCTGAAATGCATTATCAACTTTCCTTCCAGAAGGGCAGATACAGACCTGTTAGACAGCTTGTAAGTTATTCTTTATAGTCTTTAGGATTGTATTTTTTTGGCTTGGACAAGATTATTTTCTCCAATAGTCATGTGCAGTGATATCAACACTTACTATTTGAACTACATTTTTGAAAACCTGATAGATAAATTGGTATTTGCTAAGCCTGGCAACAAAAATTATATCAGAATGATCGTTTTTTAATCATCCTGTTTAGTGACGCAGCAGTGCAGATGATCGATCGCTGGCAAATTGAACGCCGATAATTTGTTCCAGGCTTTTGTCACCGATTCCATAAACCAGAAGACCCTCGTGCACCGCGCGTATTGGGCAAGGTGAATGATGCAGCAAATCTGGAACAATTAACATGTTTTACACGCGTCCCTGTCATTGACGGAACCCAAACAGCCTTAAGGAATACTTCGAAGCGCGATTCATTTACATTGTAGGCCGCCCTTCTATTTAAACTGAACATCAATTGAGGTTATCTAATGCATCCGGATTCGATCGTTATACCTTGGAAACACGGCGAATTTTCAATCCAAGAACAGGGTGCTATGTGCGCACCAGTCAGTTTTAAGCTCGGTGATGGTCGCATTGTGCAACCCTTTGCAATCGC
>CALIMV010000356.1 GCA_938045275.1 uncultured Granulosicoccaceae bacterium | reverse complement strand
GGTTTTCAGAATACTGGTGCAAATGTAAAAATGAGATATCGAACTGTCTTTGTCTGGTACTTTGACTGACCGAACGGAGAGAGAATGTAAAGGCTATTCCTACTCGATAATACAATTGTCCGCATGAACAGTATTAGCCTTTACCAATTTAGCTATTGAACCTTCCGGAAAGCCGGAAATAGAAGTGTAACGACACATTTGAAATTAAAACGGCACATTTAAAAATTACAAATTCAAAAAATAGGTTATGGTTGCAAAAAATCAGTTTTTAAACACTTTTAAAAAATAAATGCAAAAGGTAATATTAATTAATAATCAGAAGAGCACATATAGCGTGAGCATACGTATACGTTATATGATAAGAGCGATAGAATGCTAAGGAATGTATAGCTCAGTAGTTAAATGCGTGGTTAGAAACTTTTCATGCCATTCGTGCCTTGCAAGCGCCGTTAACAGCATTAAAACCAGAATGGCGAGTCCGCGCCGGTAATGAATTGGAAACAGCGATTCAACAATCGATTGCGGCACCTGGAACCAAATCGCATCGCGCATTGCACAGTGCGCTGGGCTGGCTGTGTTGGTTGTTACCGCTGGCGGCAATGACTTGGGCCGGCTATCGTATCGTCAACGCATTCCGACTCGGGGCGAACGACCCTGCGGCGTATTTAAGCACCAATTTCGCTGTGCACAGCATATTGCTTATCGGACTTGCCTGGCTGGTGCCAACATTCCTTTACATCAAGCTCAAGCCATCTCGAGAAAAAGCCGCTGCGCGTGGAGCGCGTGCCGGGTTGAGCGCCGTTACAGAGCATATCAATCAACAAGTGCAGGGCTCGCTGCAACAGCTGAAACAGGATCAACAAAGACGCCTTGGTGAGTTAGATCGAATATTGTCATCTGGCGTAAAAATTGACGATCAGGTTCTACCAAAAGCGCTGCAGCGCATGCTGATTCAGGAGCCACCAGCTGTGCCAGTTACCGGTGTGCGTGCGACAGACCAAAGCTGAGCACTTGCGACACCATGATCCAAAAGCTCGGTCGCCAGCTCTCCCGCAGTCGCCCCGGTAGTCAGAACGTCGTCCACAATGGCCACTGTCAGCCCTTGCAGGCTTGTCAGGCGCTGAGCTTGCTCTTCAATCACCATGAACGCACCTCGTATGTGAAGAGCGCGCTCGGCGCGTGACAACCCTGCCAGCGACCCTGTGTCGAAGCGCCGACCAACAAGGCGTGGGCATGAATCTATGCCCAGCTCTCTACCACAGCAACGGGCGATTTCTGCTGCGTGATTAAACCCACGATCGCGGTAGCGGATTGTTTGCATTGGAACCGGCACCAACACGTCAGGGTAATCTTGCGTTTCCAATTGCTTGGCGACTTCACGGGCCAGCAAACTGCCTAGCAATCTGCCTGATGGCATGTGATTCCTATACTTCAGTCGATGAATTAAACCGTCGATGGGGAAATCGTAACGATATGGACAGACAATACGATCAAATCCCGTCCGATAGTTGACGCAATGTGCACACTCTTTTCGCCAGAGGGTGTCAGGCCAGACAAAACCACAACGTAAACACACTGATGAGGACTCATTTGGGGCCGTTTTCATGACGATCGGGCGTAAATGAGACTGACAGAAGCGGCACAGATCGTAGCCTGTATCTGTTTTACGGTAGCAAAAACAACAAAATTGAGGCAATCGAGATAAAACTTGACGCCAAACGGTTCCTATTCGGGGCCTTCCGTGGCCATTTATCATTGTAGTTCCCTGATTCGTTCTTCCCTTGATCGCAAGATAGCCTACACTCCAATTAAGCAAAACGCTTGTAATCCAACTGGGATTTGTTGTATTTTTCACACACAGCATGGCCAATTTGTGTTTACAATCCACGGTACAGCGGCTATATAAGACAAAAATACAACAAATGTCGGTGGCTTACCCAGTGCCGAATGGTGGTGAGTTTTGGTGTTAGTGGTTAGCGGCCGTTAATAAAATCGGGTATCCAGTGGATGCGGCGCAACGTACAGGGTTAGTCAGCAGTTGCTTTCAAACCTTTTGCAGGTCAAGAATAGAAAACGTAAATCTGTCAACTAGTGGGAGCTAGAGATGAATAAAAAAGTCATAATGGTCAGTTCAGTCGCAGCCTTGCTGTTGAGCAGTACCGCTTTATTTGCACATGAGAAGGCTGTTGAGGGCGAAATTGCGCTTGAAGGTACAGCAGTCGATGGTCTTGTCGGTGCTGGCGGGAACGCCGTAGTCACAGGCTTAGGCGAATGTCTACAACTCGGCGGCTATTCAGAAGACAACACCAATGCCGGTTGTGAGGGTTCAGACGGCGAACCAGAGCCAGAGCCAGAACCAGAGCCAGAAGTTGCAGCGACTCCAGAGCCAGAGCCTGCTCCGCCTGAAGAAATCGTGAAAATCGCCACCTTGGGTGGTCAGGCACTGTTCGATACTGATTCAGACACACTAAACGGAGAAGGCGAGCAAGCGCTTGCTGATCTGTTGGTCGACCTGGAGCAGTATCAGGAAATTTCCGTAATGTACGTAACTGGCCATACAGACAGCCGTGGTTCTGAAGACTACAACCAGGGCTTATCTGAGCGTCGTGCAGCAACGGTTGCAGCGTATCTCGAAGCGGCATACCCAGACGTGAACGTAACCTCGCAAGGCATGGGCGAATCGGTTCCAGTAGAAACCAACTCAACACCAGAAGGCCGTCAAGCTAACCGTCGTGTTGAAGTTCAAGTAACTGCAAAAAGCGTTACTCAAAACTAATAAGAACGACTAAGCAGTAAATCTTGTTCGGGGAGCATTACGCTCCCCGATTTTTTTGCACTAACCTTTTCTGCTCTAACCCTGCTGCAAGTCATTTAAGCGGCATTTCAAATACAACGCCGGCACAACTGCAGCGATCAGACCCCTTGTTGTTCATTGCCATTCGCAGCCAGCGCTCTTCCAAAACCAACAAACACTCAAATTGCGTCATCGCAGTGAAGCACTCGACTTTTTAGCGCACCGACTTCGAACTAAATCTTTCTAACCTGTCTATACCAGTCAACAGTGAATAGTTGGGAATGACAGCCGATGATTAAAATTGTGAGTTTTACCGCAGGCCTTTTGTTTGCCAGCACTGTTCTGGCTCAAGGTGGCGGATTCTTGCCGACTGAAGAATTCCCTAAAACAGATTTCGACAATATCTCAGTAGATCTGGACAGTATTCTTTCTGGCGGACCACCAAAAGACGGCATCCCTTCTATCGACAAACCCGCATTCTCTGCTGCTTCTGAGGTACAAGCCTGGCTGGGTAAGGATGAACCAGTGGTAGCCTATGTCGATGCAGACGATGCGCGAGCATATCCGCTACAAATTCTGATTTACCATGAGATCGTTAACGATATCGTTAATGACAAGCCAGTGACGGTGACTTTTTGTCCGCTATGCAATGCATCCATTGTTTTTGACCGAACAGTAGATGGCGAAATACTCGATTTCGGTACAACCGGGCGACTGCGTAACAGCGATTTAATTATGTACGATCGACAAAGCGAAACCTGGTGGCAACAGTTTACCGGTCGCGGCATAATCGGAAAATACAATAACGTTAAGCTGACACAGCTGGCATCGCAAATTGTTTCTTTCGATACTTTCAGGAATACTTACCCCGAAGGCAAAATCTTGAATCGTGAAACCGGCCACTCCCGCCAATACGGTAACAACCCTTACAGTGGCTAC
>CALIMV010000355.1 GCA_938045275.1 uncultured Granulosicoccaceae bacterium | reverse complement strand
CAAATAGCAAAATGGTGCTTGTTATCAAACAGAAAACGAACTGTAACTTCGATGCGCTAATACTAACAGTCCTTTTTATTAACAAGAGAAATGTTAGCAATGAAATATTTCTTACTGTCATTAAATTCTCCTTATACAACTTAGTACGTTCAACCCGTCTTAGTACGTTCAACCCGTCGCTTTTACTGTGCTGTTTGGCAAATCAAATGTGTATCGTACAATTCCTTTTCTGATATCGCTTTATGTTCACGCTACTGCAAACCATAATAGCGATGCAATACTCTAATGAGACTATGGCTTGAGTATTTAGGGTGCTTTAATTCCCGTAACGAGCAAAGTCTGGCCGAACTCATTTACATTTTAGGTACCGTCAATTTCTCGTTTATCTGAGTACGTAGTGTGTAACCCCCTAAATTAACCAATACTCATAAACGTACAAATTAAGCCACTAACTAAGCGGCTGGCACTTTGGCGTCTTCATCGTTCTGCTTTAAAAAAAGGAGAGTATCTAGCTGTTTGAAAAACACCATGCTCGTATCGAAACCTCCTACTGTTTAAAGTATGCTGAAATTTCTATATATTCGTCGCGTGTTTTTCGTGTGGATTACAAAGCGCGTGCAGATGCCATTCTGTCAACGGCTTTTCGTGTTCGCGCGTGTATACCCAGTAAACATCCCAGTATTGTCATCGAGTCCCCCTTAGAAGACTCATATCTAAGACAACACTAGACCTAAGACAACACTAGGCCTAAGACAACACTAGACTTTGGCCATTTCCGTTGCATTTACTGTCATCTGGAAAATTTAGAAAGATCAATCAGAGGAAGAAATCTATGAAGTTCTGAAATACCCACTCGAACCATCCAATTTCCACGAGGATGCTCTAAATTTCGATTACCTAACGAAATTCTAAATTTATCACCAAGAAATCCAAAATAGACTTCAACACCTGGATTGGCATTCGATAATGTATCGGATAATCCAATTTTATCAAAGCTTGCAAATGTGTTTACACCATACGAGGAGAACAAGAAACTTTCCGGGCGTTCTGAATTGAACGCAGTGCCAATACTGGTGGACCCTTTTCTTGTACGATCTTCTTCATCGAACTGAAAATTCATCGTTGAGAAAAAGTTTATATTGACCCCACTTTTATCTGTAATGAACCCCACAGGAAGACGTCTTGTATGCCATGACAATACTGTACCTGTTTGCGCACCATCAACCCCAACAAAATGCGGCATAACACGATCAATTGCAGAATACCTCTGCTTGTAAGGAGAATAATTCTTAGTAAGCTTTCCGCCGACATTCGTATAGGGTGTCATAACCCATAATGCAGCTAGCTGTTTTTGAGCCTTACCCTGGCTGATTTTCTCTAATTCGAATAAACGAGAAGCGAACGCCACCATGATATCGTTTTTCCAATCAGGATTTTCTCGTTGCACAATATCGGTAATAATTGCTCCAAACGGGTTTTCCTTAGAAAGATCTTTCTCTTCGGCAACCAACGCCAGACGACTTCTCATTGTTTTTAGAAATTCATCGAAACTAATACTCGGATTTTCATCAAATATTCTCCCGATTAAATAAAATGATTTGGAATCGTAGCGGCCATTACTGTATTTTTTATTGGTGCTATTTGAGCTGTGATTGTCTGAATTATTTTTACGTAAGAGATACGTTATTGCGTTACACATATTGACTTGACCTTCAAAATTCCCTTCAATACATGCGTCATTGCCATCTTTGATATTTAGAATTTCCTTGGCAAGTTCGGCAATCAGCGCTTTCTCGCCTTTACTGCAACGTCTGGCTGAATATTCTTCACCAGAATATTCCCGATCACACAAAAATTTAGCTACATTAGCTAATCCATCATAAATGCCAACTGAATAGTCGTATCTTCGAAACGCAGGGTCAAGGAACGCACCGAAATTCGCCATAAAATAGCCAGTGATTGGGTTTGATCTGCGAGAAATCCATAGCTTTCTAATCGATTCATTAGTTTCTCCATAGAATTTTTCGTCCAAAACACTGTTTAAATCTTGAGCTCTAAGGGTCGTGATAGCGGGTAGTACAGAATTTATCTGCTCCGCCAGTGTCAATTTTCCATTATCGGTAATTTCAAAAGTTCTTGCGTTCTTTGAACTCCACACTGAAGTACCAGTTTTATCCAAAACAGCTATGTCAACGTTGTATGTACCGATCGCTGCATCCGGGCCAAGAATAAATCCTTTGGAAAATGATATTAAGTCTTGATTTCCTGCCTTAATTCTAATGTCTTCTGTAAATTCAGGCGTCGTTTTAAGACTGTTCTGTCGCCTAACTTCTATCCTGGCGATCAGATCGGATTTAGTTACGTTTGCTTTTAATACCGCTGTGAGCTTTATTTTTTGTCTCACGACGTAACGTGACCGATCTGTTTTCAGCGATATCAATTCGAAAAGCTGACTATTTGACTTATTTTCGTCCAGCTCATTTTCTACGCTACTTGGATTAAATCCATAATCTGTAGTCACATTGTCTGGATCAATGAAAATATAATTTTTGCGAACGTTTAACTGTGTATCTCCTTCGACTAAATCTACCGCGGCTCTCAGCGGCACATTGTCGAACACTCCTCCATCGATAAAGTACCCGGTATTCAGCCTATGTTGTGCAGGGCAATCGTTTGATCTGTACGTTGTAGTCCCTTTTTCAAAATAGGTACAATACGACAATCGCACACGCCCAAATGCCAACGGAAAAGCACTTGAGGCTAAGGCTGCTCGAATTACAGCGTCAACACTCACTGAACCTTGATACTCAGGTAAATAGATATGGCGATTGTTCAATCCACTCACATTGGTAAAACCCAAATAGTTACTAAATTTTACTCTAGCGTTAATCTCTCCCTTTTTTTGATAGGTTGATATCTTTATGGGGATAACGAACCGTTGCACAATAACATCAGGCTTTTCGAAAGAACTGCTTTGCTCCCGACCTTGTTCAATTTCGGTAACTTGTGGTTTGCTATGAGTAACAATTAAGGCAATCTTAACTTCACAGTCTGGTTTATAAATTGGGAGCTTGGACAGCTCTGTTATCTTGTCTACCGTTTTTTGAAATGCTGATCGAGCAAACAACGAGTCGTTTAGTGTTTCCGTATCCCACCATCTCGTCACACCTAATTTCAGATTATCGTATGAATCTTGATTTGGAGGCAGAAGATCAGTTAACCCAACATCCCATGTCTCAAAAAATAAATTGGATGAATAATTTGATGGTCTAAATTCAGATTCACAGTATCTTAAGGCTGATAAGATGCTGTTGATAGATCCGGCAGAGGTACCAGTAACAGAATCGAGTTTAAATTTGGTACCGTTCGTTCTGCTATTTTCTAGCCTTAAGGCTTCAATATAAGCCCAATTTAATCCAGCTTCATACACACCTAAGCTAACTCCTCCCGATATAACCAAGCCAAACGGATTCGGTGAGTTTGTATTGGATAATGCTGATTGAATATTTGTACAACAGAAGCAAAGGACTACGAACCAATAAAGGGAGTGCTTACGAAAACAAATCGCTTTCCTGTACATAAATTCTACTTTGGTACTAATATTTATTTCCCCAGATTGTCAACGTAAAAAATCAACACCAACTTCGAGAACTATATCGGCATTTTGAAAATCATAGATACCATTCTCCGAACCAGTTTGACCTTCATGGTCCTTTACAACATCTTCTTCAGCCACATGCAAATTAGCTCCTGAACCACCACAAAGTTCTATCCAGTGCTCATTCTCGGGGATATTAACCTCAGTACCTGCATCGTAAACATCAGCATATTCAACATACGACTCTGTATTCAGTGGTATGGAAAACAATCCTACAAACGCATCGTTAGTGCAGGCAATTTTTCCAAGAATGGTCACAACGTCACTATTGTCGCGTACCGATATATCAAGAAAGGTAGACTTGCCTGGATAAAGATAGCCTGAGTCGTCGGACGAACTCTGCGCGACCAATACATCACTAACCAAGTCATCTGAATCAGCCAGAATTTCATTTATAAGTAACGTATTTTGACCAGTCTCGCTAAAGTTGGCTACACCCGCTGAAGCCTTTTCTGCGACTTCTAGTATTGACCAGTCACTATGGTGAATAACGACAACCAGTGGTGAAAAGGGTTGATATAAACTTAAATTACTAAAAGTAATTTGTATCTCAGTTGGGATAACACCGCCATCATCACTAGTACCCGTGGTCTCACCGCCAGTTGTGCCTGCGGTATTACCTGCAGTGACACCTACAGTTTCACCAACTACAGTTCCTGTAGTCTCACCATCCGTGGCACCTGCAGTCACACCACCTACAGTTCCTGTAGTCTCACCACCCGTGGCGCCTGTAGTCTCACCACCCGTGGTACCTGCAGTCTCACCACCCACTGTTCCTGTAGTCTCACCACCCGTGGTACCTGTAGTCTCGCCTCCCGTGGTGCCTGCAGTTTCCACCCCTATGGTACCTGTGGATTCACCGTCAGTAATTCCTATAGTTTCCACTCCAATGGTACCGGTGGATTCACCGTCTGTAATTCCTATAGTTTCACTTCCAATTGTGCCGGTGGATTCACCGTCGGTAGCACTTGTGGTACTGCCTGTTGTTTCGCCAGCAGTAGTAACTACTGGGTCATCAAAAACACCGGTTGTCTCTCCACCAGTTGTATCCGATGTGTCGCCACTAGTGGTACTTGTGGTCTCACCTCCAGTTGTATCAGTAGCATTGGAGCCAGTGGTGTCAGCACCTGTAGTGCCGCCGGTGGTCTCGCTTGGAATTACAACGACACCAGTATCGGAGCCATCAGAGCCTGTACCAGCATCTGTTGTTCCTGGTTCGGGGAGGCCTTCTGCGCCAGAATCAGATTCGGTACTAAGGGACGACGGAGGTCCAAGTTTAACTTCCGGATCGGATGAGGTGCATGCGCACAAAATAAGGGTCGTATAGAAATAGATTGCTAATCGGCGTCTCGAACAAGCCATAAGTACAACCCCTTTTCAATTCCAGTCACACAACAATAATTAGCCTTACTCATGTATGTAGCATTTAAAAATGTTATGAGCACAGGTACAAGAATAATTCAATGATTGCCACAACAATATAACCCATAGTTATACTTGTACCTCAGCTAAAAGTTGAGTTCAATACACTATCTCTATTAGTAACCTATTTGAGCTATCTACGGCACAGGACAGGAAACGACGTGGTTCAATAGAAGTTCTGAATTTTAGTTTTCCAGGCGCCAGAACGCCGGATGCCAGAATTTACCATCGTTAAATTCGCCATGCTTTGCCGGTTGGGAGCCTCGGGTTCTGTCAAAAGCTTTGAATGTAAGCTTGTTTGAGTAATATTTCCCAAGTTGTCGTTCTATGTAAGGCAATGCAGCATAAACATTAACTTCAGAACCAAATGTTCTTTCAGTTGGATGACTTGTTCGTTCATACACTTCATCCACCCAGACCAACAGTGACCCACTGGGCACTAGTCCATAAAACATTAACTCAGATATTTCTGCTACGCGATTCAGCATCAGGTTACTCACGTTTGGCCATGCAGATGGCTCTATATTACTTGTTTCATAGGTATGGTAAAGGTTGTAAATGGTTTGAACGGTATCCTGGATATTTGAAGCTGCGGCCATGTACACCACATCTTTGACTATTTGATTTTCTACAAGATTGTCCAGATTACTGTTAATCATGCTATTCAGTATAAAAGCGCCCATACTGTGCCCGATTAAGGTGAGCTCATAACGTTGAGGATTTTCATCGCTGTTTATCTGCGATAACATCTCTTCGAAATACTGCATGCCTGACGCACAGTTTCTGTCGTTTCTGCTGCATGAATGGCGCTCATTGATTCGTCTGTCGAATATGACTGTAGGGCTGGTTACATTCTTGGCACGCCGTTTCATGTTTCGCCAAGACGCCGCACCTATCTCGCTGTGTGTCAGAGCCCCGAATGTCAGGCGCGAAAGTGCACTGGCTCGTTCCCAAACCAGTTTCGGATTCTTTAGCGGATTGCTGCTATTTCTCTCATACGATGACCAGTATATATTGGCTTGATTTGCCTCATAATTATCCTCCAAGGGCTTCTCGTACTGCCCTTTGTCGATATAGCCGCCTGCAAGACAATCGTTCTCGCTACTGTCTTTATTAGCGTATCGGCAGTAATTTTCTCGTGCCTGAACCCAGGCATGTGATACATGGAATGGAGTCGGTATATCAGTTGATGTATCCTTATAGCGATTATCATTAAGGCCCCATGCATGGTCTTTAACATTCACAGCCTGTGTGAACCACGATCGCGGAATGTTAACAATAGCCTGTATGGACTCCGATACCAGAGTAGCAACACCATCAAACAGACCACGGACAACATTCTCTGTATAGCGCCCCCCACTAACATTCAAGGCATGTTCGGAATAGTTGGTCAGCCCATCCGAGGGCCATACAAGAAATCTTGGGTAGTACCAATGCTCATTGTCGCTTGTAATCTCCGATTTTAGCGGCTCATTGTTCTTCAGAGATTCGGTGACTTTGTTTAAACCACCATGGATATAAACCAACAGTTTTATCTTGTCAGACCCGTTTTGCACGGCATAGCGTTCTGCATCTAACAAGTCTGCCTTAACCAGTGTTGCGAGCTCTTCGGATGCGACATACGCATGATTCCCATCCTGGGATTTGCAGGTGACTTTGCGCCTGTCAAACGTAATAGGACCTTTAGGGTTGCACAGCACGCCAAATTTGTTAACAAGCAGACTGTTGCTTTTTTCAAGTCGTAAGTCGGTGGTTGTGCACGCAGGCAACATCAGTACCAGAAAGAGGCACCCAAAATACTTAGTTAAAGTTTTTTTCACAATATGTTCCTTCTGATTGGATGTAATCTGATCTTTACTGCAAACCTCGTCAATCTCACTATGGCAATTTTAATGTCACCGAGTAATCACCAAGATCTGACGAATTACACAAACGTTTTCGCAACATTTAACTACCTTTATAGCAATCGAATGTCAGTTGTAATGCGGGAAATAGCACCCGCCTCAGCACAAATCAACCTAAGGCATCCAGGCGCAAATTAATAGGCGATACAGCTTAGGTATATGACCGCCTTTAGTTCAGTTTTAATAGACTGATGTTAGAACCGTAGTTCGCTGATAAACGCATAATATGACAGAGTAAAAATCGGTGCTTAGTATATGCTATTGCTATTTTTCTACACATTATTAGATTTAGGACTACGATACAAGTTGAGTTTTAAAAAAACCAATCTTAATATTCCGAACTGTGTCAGCTTTAGTCGAATCGCGCGACGAATATAACGACATTTAAGTTACGTTCAAGGATTAATCCATCCGATGATGCTCGGCGCTGCTATCACGAAGAGAAATTACATTCCTTATGCTCCCGCCAACAAGCACCGATTTACGTAATAGAATAGTGTTACATGACCAGGCGTCAAAGAAATTTTTACTGTATTCGGCGAAGATAAATA
>CALIMV010000354.1 GCA_938045275.1 uncultured Granulosicoccaceae bacterium | reverse complement strand
GCCAAACTGCCAGAAAGACAATCTGCGCGAAATTGATCGATAACAATAAGCATGACGTTGTTGGCCATAGGTGCTCGCTCAACTACATATTGTTGATGTGACTGGCAATGGATTAATGATTCAGCTTTTCACATTCAGCATTCCGTGCTGAGCCAAAAGTCGAGGGTCTTTAGAACGAATTAACACGCTTTCCCCGCGAAGCACCTCTTCGCATCGAGCCAAAGTATCTGTGGTTAGCCGTTGCATGGCCTCGTGTGTAAAAAACGTTAGATGCGGTGACAAGATGACGTTGTCGCACTCATATAAACAAGACAGTGCATGAGACGTTCTATTCAATGGCTCATCGGTGAACACATCTAATCCGGCAGCGCTGATTTGTTTGTTGTTTAAGGCTTCAATTAATGCTGATTCATCGATCAAAGCGCCACGGGATACGTTGATCAGGACGGGGCGTCGACGCATTGCCGCAAACTCTTTGCGCCCTATGATTGCCCTTGTAGAGTCGTTTAATACAGTATGCATAGACACGATATCTGCTTGCTCAAGTAGCACATGAAGATCGTCTATTTTCTCAATATCAAGCGACTGTAATTCCGCTGAAGAGACATTGGGGTCGTACGCAATTACCCTGGCGCCAAAGCCAGCCCCGGCCATGCGAGCAAACGCTCGCCCAATTCGGCCAGCGCCGACGATGGCCACGCATTTGCAGTGTATATCGCTTCCCAACCACTGACTTGCTGGATCTATCCAGCCATCTTGTTGCATTGCTCGATGTACAGGCAGCAATTTTTTCACTAGTGCTAACATCAAACAAAAAGCGCCTTCGGCGACCGTTTGCTCTGCGTATTCCGGTACGTTAACCACTGGCACACCGCGTTTGGTAGCCGCAACAATATCAATAGCATCAATCCCAACACCGTATTTCACGATGCCTTTTAGCTGATTGGCAGATTGAATAACGACCGAGCTTATGGTGGTGTAACACATCAGAATCAGACTAGCGTTTGCTACAGCGCTGCACAGTTCATGCTCGCTTACATCACCTGGTAACAGAACCAGGTCGGCACCTCTGGATGTAAACCAGGCATCGATTTCATTACATTCAATCTCAGCATCAGTACGAACGATACAAATACCGCTCAGATTAAGATCGTTGTTAGTCAAGTATCTAATCCTGCCAGTTTGCACTCTTCCATAATGGATTCTTCTATGACTGTTAGTGCAAAGTCCAGTTGTTCTTCGGTGAGTATCAGTGGAGGGGTAAACGTTAAGGTGTTGCCCATTGAAATTTTGAACGATAAGCCTTTATCGAGGCAGCGATAAAACACCGCTTCAGCCAAATCATTAGCAGGTATTTTGGAATCTTTATCACTTACAAGCTCAATACCGAACAGAAAACCCCTTCCACGTACATCACCAATAACATTGTGGTGGCTTTGCATTTCGCGTAGTCGCTGTAAGGCGATTGCTCCGAGCTTTGCCGCGTTCTCGACAAGCGCTTCGTCTTCGATAATTTGTATGGTGGTGAGTCCTGCTGCGGCACTAACCGGGTTTTTCTCGTGGGTGTAGTGACCGAAGGCATAATTTTCACCGACGTCCAATTCTGGTGTTGTTAACACAGCGGCAAGCGGTAAAATGCCGCCACCGAGCGCTTTACCCAAAACCAGTATATCGGGTACGACATCATCGTGATCGCAGGCAAACAACTTTCCGGTTTTGCCAAGACCAGTTGGAATTTCATCAAACACGAGTAGAGCGCCGTGCTCATTACAGGCTTGTCGCACTGCTGCCCAAAACCCGGGCGGAGGTATATACGGTACGGCGCGTGCAGGCTCGGCAAAAACGGCAGCAACGTCGCCTTCTTTTTCAAGAACATATTTAACAAAATTAGCGCAGGTTAATTTGCACAGCTCTAACTGTGGTTTGCCATTTAAATCGGGGTAACCGTAGGGGCATCGATAGCAGTCAAATGGCGCGACATGTTGAGTGCCGGACAGTAATGGCCCAACAGCATGTGAGCGAAACATCTGTTCGCCGCCAATTGATGCTGCGCCAAATCCAGCACCATGGAATGCATCCCAAAATGAAATACTTTTGTGCCTCCCGGTTGCTGCTCGAGCGATCTTCATAGCCACTTCGACTGCTGATGAACCACCGGTGGTGAACAGTACTTTTGATAAATTGCCAGGAGCAATATCGCTAAGTTTTTTCGCTAATGCTGTTGCGGGTTCGCAGGCAAATCGACGTGGGGCGAATGGCAGCTCGTCCATTTGTTGAGCAATAGCGGCTTTTAGGCGAGGGTGCCCGTAACCGATATGGTGGACATTGTTACCATGGAAATCCAGATAACGGCGGCCTTGTGTGTCTTCGATGTACGCACCATCGGCACGAGCAATTGTCGAAAGACAGGGAGTAGAGACCGACTGGCGGAGAAAATACTGCGCATCGTCCGCCAGCATTTTGCGCGTGCTTTGATCGTGGGTGCGTTCAGCCCAAAGTTTGCGTCGGGAAGAGGTATTAACTTCACTTTCACCAGGCGCAGGGATGTGACTCATTAGTTAATAGCCCTTATTATGTTCATGGTCTGGCTAGCGAGGCCAGGGAAGGGAATAGGTTTTAACGTTGGTGAAATATTTCATGGCCTCCAGAGCGCCTTCCTTAACTCCGTTCCCTGAATCCTTGATTCCACCAAAGGGGGACATTTCAATTCGATAGCCTGGCTGTTCCCAAATATTAACGGTACCAACATCCAGCCCTTCAATATAGGCTGTTGCTCGATGCAGGTTGTTTGTGCAAACACCTGCGGACAACCCAAATGCGGTTGAATTGGATATTGTCATGACAGCGTCGTCGTCGTCAGGCACCCGGACAATTGGCACAATCGGGCCAAACGTTTCCTCTAGCACCAATTCGCTGTCGTGTGGTACATGATCAATGGTAATCGGTGGTAGCAGAGCACCATCGCGACCGGGATGATACAGAATTTTTGCGCCCATTTTTTCGGCATCGAATACTCGATTTTCAAACACCTCTGCTGCTTCTGCATGAATTACACAACCCAATTGAGTGTCCGGATTCATCGGATCGCCAAATTTCATGGCTTTGGCTTTTTCCAGAACACGAGCCACCAGCTTGTCGGCAATAGATTCCTGCGCAAGTATGCGTTTAACTGCGGTGCAGCGTTGTCCTGAATTTCCGGTTGCACCTGCTACCGCAATTGTTGCCGCTTTTTCCAGGTCATCTTCATTTAGATCGTTCAAGACGATTAATGGATCGTTTCCTCCAAGCTCCAACGCCTGGCGTTTATAGGCCCCTTTGCTGGCAATTATTTTTCCGACGGGCACACCTCCGGTAAAGGTAATGATTTCGATGTGTTCGTTCATTACCATCTCATCGCCAATATCTTCAGGCAGGCCAGTCACTATTTGAAACATTTCTGGTGGAAGTCCGGCTTCATACAGGATGTCGGCTAGCGTAATGGCCGTTAGTGGAGTGAGCTCAGTAGGTTTGCAAACCATACAATTATTCGTGGCAATTGAAGGCGCTATTTTATGGGCTACCATGTTCAATGGATGATTGAACGGTGTTATCGCTGATATGGCTCTGACCGGTTCGCGCTTGGTGAAGATTTTTCTGTCCTTGCCATGCGGTGTAAGATCACAGGAAAATATTTGTCCATCGTCTAGAATCGCAAGCTGTCCGGTAAGCATGAAAACATCGTATGATCGACCTGTCTCGTACAGCGCATGTTGATGGCATATCCCTAATTCAAGTGTTAACCAATGCGCAATTTCTTCCCGGCGCTCACGAATAAGCTCAGCCGTTTTAAACAAAATCTGTTGACGTTCGTATCGAGTCAGTCTGGGACGATAGTTAGCGGCGATCTCGAATGCACGTTTTGCGTGTTCAGCGTTACCTGCCGGGACAGTGCCAATAACTTCATTGGTGTACGGATATCGAACCTCGATTACATCGTTCGTGTGGACTTTTTCTCCGGCGATGCGCATGGCTTCTTTACGGAGCTCAATTGTTGATTTATTCATAAACTTAAACCTGTGCTGCCTGGCACGCTACATTAATAACATCGAAATTACGAAGTTCGGGTTGACTGGGCAGCGAACTTAAAGAGCGATTGACTATAAAAGGTACTGTTTGTTCGGTCAGTCCACCGTGTGATCGCAGCGGCACATCCAACGCGGCTAAATCGTGTCGATGTTCGCTGGTACCAATTGTGACGTTTTCTCCTGTGATTATGACGATATCACCGATTCGGTCAGGTGGCAGATCGTATTGGTCACAGGCTTGTGCTTTATCCAAAACCGTAGTGATACCATCTATCGCCAATAACTTTTCAATCACTAGTTGCTGATCAGCATCATTCGGCAGGTAGGCGGTGCCGAACGAGCCCAGTGCGCCATGGTGTACCACGTATGGATCAGTGATAGGCAGGATTAATCGCGCAGTATCCTTACCCAACCAATCATCGAGCAAATCTTGCACGTAGATAACGTTCGGCGAACCGTCTGCATGGTGTTTTGGCTTCATTCCATGATCAGCGGTTATCACGATAGCAGCACCCGATGCATCTAACTCGGCAAGGTATTTATCGAAATTTGCATAAAAGGAGTTGGCTACCGCATCACCTGGAGCGTGCTTGTGTTGTATGTAATCGGTGGTGGTTAGATACATGATGTCGGGTTTAAATTCTTTTAATAGTTTTACACCTGCTGCAAACACAAACTCTGATAAAGCCGCCGAATACACCTCTGGTACAGGCATGCCCATCCATTCAGAAGCATTCTCAATACCATGCTCTGCAAGGGTTGTTGTGTCTGCTCGTTCAGAAGAAAAACAAATTGCACGACCATCATCGAACGACATCCCATCAGCCAACAGTGAACGTAATTTGTCTTTGGCGGTGACTATCGCTACACGTTGCCCATTATTATAAAAAGCGCTAAATATGGTCGGCGCCCGCAAGAATTTAGGGTCATTCATCATGACCTCATCGCCCGTATCAGGGTCGTATAAAAAATTACCGCAGATGCCATGTACAGAAGGTGGGCGTCCTGTCGCAATGGACATATTGTTCGGGTTGGTAAAACTTGGAATAACACTGTGGGCTAATCTGTCGGTGCCTTGTTCTCGTATTCGTTTGAGCGTGGGCATCAGGCCAGCTTCAATCGCCGCATCCAAGTAGGCAGGCTCACAGCCATCGAGACAAATGGCAATTGCACACACTGGTGGAACGTCGTAGTTGCGTTCGTTAATCGTTAGCTGGGAAGGCATTAATTGTAGGTTTCCGCTATTGTTGTCTAAAATTCTTGTTGCACAATTTTTAAGGTGTTTAATTATACTGGAATGATCTGATGACTCAGCTTTCCAGTTTCTTTCGTTCAGTATATGCAGCAGAAGGCGCTTCTGCACTATCAACGCCCAGCTCTTTGAGTGATTCTGAGGCTGCTTTCACCACCAGCTTCATCACATGAGTATCGAGCTGCCCGATACAACCAATTCGAAAGCTATCCACAACAGTAAGCTTGCCTGGATAGATAATAAAACCCTTGCTTTTCATTAGTTCATAGAAAGCACTGAATTCAAATTTTGGATGTGCTGGATTGAAAAACGTAACAATTATCGGTGATAACCATTGATCTTGTAACAAGGTTTCGAATCCAAGCTTTCGCATGCCGTCTACCAGGACATCTCGGTTGGCGCAGTAACGTGCGCCACGCGCTGAAACACCGCCTTCTTCGCGATGCTGTCGTAAGGCTTCCACAAACGCCGCAATGGTGTGGGTGGGGGGAGTAAACCGCCATTGTCCGGTTTTCTCCATAGTCTTCCACTGATCATGGACGTCGAGGCTCAACGAATGACTACAACCTTCAGCAGCTTCCAATGCGCTTTTTCGTGCAATCACAAAACCGAATCCTGGTACGCCCTCTATGCATTTGTTAGCAGACGACACAATCGCTTCGTATTGAATACCTTGACTGGAAAGCGGAATTGCGCCAAAAGCGCTCATACTGTCGATTAACAGTTTGCGACCAGCATTGTAGGTTGCCTGCGAAATTTCTTCAATTGGGTTTAGAATGCCAGAGCTGGTTTCACAGTGTATGGCGATAACGTGCGTAATAGCAGGGTCTGCCGTTAGCGCAGCTGTGACTTCCTGTCCACGAGGAGGTAAATAATCGCCCTTGTCGATAACAACGTGCGCACGATTCAAATACGCCAGCGTTTTACATGTTCTGAGCCCATAGGCACCATTGGCAAGTACCAACGCTTTGGCATCCCGCGGCAGTAATGAACCCAGCATAGCTTCAACAGCAAAAGTGCCACTGCCTTGCATCGGGACACAGTCAAATAACTGATCAGTATCGTCGATCATTGACACTAATTCTTGTCGTATACGTTTGGTCATGCCCCTGAAGTCAGCATCCCACGAACCCCAGTCTTTTAGCATTGCCTGTTTTACGGAATAAGCTGTAGTCAGCGGCCCAGGCGTTAACAGGTAGGGTTCGCCTTCATGAGGTGCAGGAATCGGGCGGCTATCGGTATG
>CALIMV010000353.1 GCA_938045275.1 uncultured Granulosicoccaceae bacterium | reverse complement strand
TCGTCAAATACATGCTTGCGTGTTGCGCTGGCCGGCCGTAACGTGTCGGCTTGCCATTCAGGCGAGCTTATTGGCGCCTCGAATTCAACGGGTATCTCTTGCTGTCCGGTTTTTATTGGCAAGCCTAAGCGGCAGTTGGCTATGCTCAACGTCACACGTTCAGGCGAGGGCCAGATAAACGGCCAAAAACTTGTGGACAAAGCGATTCGCAATCGATGTCCTGGTGGTACACGATAGGCAATCTGATCAAGTGCAAACTGCGTTGTAAATTCAACGCTGGGTGAAACCGATGAGGGTGTGGTAAACGACTCTCTGTGCGCAAGATTAAATACGCCCATGGTAATCAATGCAGATGAGCCATCGGGTCGAAGGTCACAGAGCCGAACCACAATTAAACCCTTCGATTTGTTTGATGAGAGTGTGAGTGCAATGGTCGGTGCACCAATAATCTCGAGAGCATCGGTAAGAACATCGGAATCTATACAGCTTGACAACGCATCGTCAGCTTGCTGGTTGTCTGGCAGCTCCGGCCCATAGGTAAACGGAAAATACTCACCTGTAGTTGTTCCACAATGCTGTGCAGTTGATACCGACAGCTGGCAAGACCCTAATTCATCGGATAGCACCGCATTGTTTTCAACACCGTTAATGCTGAAGACCTTGGTTTCAATATTCGCTGATGGTAACGACGGTTCCCCAACCCAACGACCAGGTCGTTCATCCAACCATCGCTTTGGCTCAACGCTGTCCATTAACCAAACGCGATAATCTGCTTCATCTTCCACGCCTGTGTCTTTATTTTTCAGCCATCTATCCCACCAGCGTAACGACTCCTGTAAGAATCCAATTGCGGGTTGTGGTGCTGCATAGTGTGGGTACTTATGTATCCACGGTCCAACGATACCTTTTACCGGTGAGTCAAGATTTTCTACCAGATGCGCGATGGTGTTGCGATAGCCATCGTGCCAACCGCCCACTGTTAACACTGCCGCTTTAATGGCAGAATAATCCTCGCAAACCGAGCCGTGTTGCCAATACGCATCGCGCGACTGGTGTTGCAACCAGGTAGATGCCAGAAACGGCATGTTGTTCAGTCGATGCTGCCACATCTCCATCCATTGATCGCCAACCAGGGCCGGGTCGGGCGGGCGCGATGAGTAGGACAACATATTCGCCGACCAGCCGATATTTTCTGTAAGCAGGCAACCACCCTTGTAGTGAATGTCATCAGCAAAGCGATCGACGGTAGAGCACACAGTAACAATCGCTTTGAGTCCAGGTGGTTGTAAAGCCGCAACTTGCAGGGAATTAAAGCCGCCCCATGAAATGCCCATCATGCCTACACTACCTGTACACCAGCTCTGTTCTGTTGCCCATTTGATAACCTCACACGCATCTTGCAGCTCCTGAGGCAAATATTCATCTTCCATTAAACCTTGCGACTCTCCGTTACCTCGCATATCCACCCGAATGCAGGCATAGCCACGCGCTGCAAAGTAGGGGTGTGTGATTTCGTCGCGGTAGATTGTTCCGTCGCGTTTGCGATACGGCAAGTGTTCTACGATGGCAGGCACTGGATGCGTTGATGCGTTAGCCGGCATCCAGATACGGGCCGACAAGCGGCAGCCGTCTGACATAAAAATGCCGACGTCAGGTTCTTCGATAATCGTTTCTATTGGTGCAGTATTAGTGCTCATCGGAACAGTTACGTGTTGTACCAGAAAGTTGAAATAGGGGATACCACAACATACACCTGTGCATAAAAAAACCGGCGATGCTTAAAGCTTCGCCGGTTTATCATGCACTGCATTATTCGCGCTGCGCAACCTGGGGCTGCGCTTGCGTCTTACTTGCTATGCTTAAGCAAACCACCATCGTTCAGCAATCTTGTTGCCATCGTTCTGCCAGTTTGCAGCCACGTTTTCACCGTGCGTAAGTTCCTTTGAGTGAGCATGAATGTGGTTTGCCCACATAGCGACGATTGCACCACCGTCGTCATGCAGCAGTTGCTGGGCTTCAAAGTATTGTGATTCACGTTTTGCATCATCAGTTTCAGAGCGCGCTGAAACAACCACTTCATTGAAACGCTTCGCATCATCGGTGTCTTTCCAGGCAGTGTCGTTCCATTCGGTTTCAGCTGTATAGGCAGATGAGTACATCCAATCTTGAGTCGGTCGCCCACCCCAGTAACAAGCGCACCAGCCTTTTTTGTTCCACACATTAGACCAGTAGCCATCTTTGGGTTCGCGAACCACTTCAATCTCAATGCCTGCCTCTTTTGCAGATGCAGCAACAAGTTGTGCAGCATCAACCGCACCTGGAAACGCTGCATCGGAAGTCGATAATTGAATTGGTCCCGAGTGTCCGGACGCCTTGTAGTGCTCTGCTGCTTTCTCAGGGTTGAACTCGCGTTGTTCAATGCCGGTATTCAAAAACGGCATAGCAGAGGATACTGGAATATCGTTACCGGCAACACCATGACCGAGCAGGATTTTATCAACCAGTTCCTGGCGCTTGATCGCGTACTTAAGTGCCAGGCGCAAATCACGGTTGCCAAATGGTTCAACATCCAGACGCATTGGGAAAGTGTAGTGTTGTGTACCGGTGGTCTCCAAAATGTTCAGATTCGGAGCGCGGGCAAGTAGGGCAACCGTTTTAGGATCAACAGTATCGATTACATCGGCATCACCGTTCATAACGGCGTTTTGCCGAGCCGTAGTGTCGAGGATGGACAGTAATTCTATTTCGTCGAAGTGTGCTGCACCTTCTTTCCAGTAATTGGGGTTACGCTTGCCTAAAGCTCGAACACCAGGTTCGAACTTGTCGAGAATATAACCGCCGGTACCAAGGCCTGATAGGGCATCGATCGCACCGTCTTTAGAAGGCTGTATGACCAAGTGATAATCACTGACAATGTATGGAAAATCGGCGTTACCACCTTCAAGTTCAAAGATAACTCGATTGTCGCCATCTTTTTTCATTTCAGTAATAGCCGTTAACAATCCCTTTGCCGCAGATTTTGAATTCTCATCGCGGTGGTAGTTAAAGGTGGCAATAACATCATCGGCGGTTAAGGTTTTGCCGTTATGAAATTCAACACCTTCTCGTAGGTTGAAAACCCACGATTTTGCGCCTTCGCCTGGCTCAAAACTTTCAGCCAGTTCGCCGATCAGTTTTCCATCGCTACCGACTTCCGTGAGATGGTTGCCATAGCTATAGTGCAATGCCTGGGTAAAGCCATTTTCCGATGTGCCAGGGTCAAGCGTGTCGGTTGTGGAGCCATAGCCAAGACCTTGACGTAAACGCCCACCTTTAACCGGTGAAGCAGCCATAGCATCGGTTGCCAACGTTAATGCCGTTGGCAGGGTGGCGCCAGCTGCAATTGCTGTCATGATGAACTGACGGCGCGAGATTTTGCCGGCAGTTAGCTGATCAGCGTGATTTAAAATGACTTCTTTTTTCAATGTTCTGTTCTCCATGCGGAAATTTGGTTTGGAAAGTTTATTTGTGTGTTGAAGCTTGTAAGTGAAAGACAAGCCTATTATGGCTTTAAAAGTACCATAATTGAGCGAATTTTCGAAATTTGGTCTGATTGCGGTAAGCAAACCACATTTGATCCAACTGTAAATGTTTGTATACTGACTGCAAATTATAAAGGTATAACAATCGCTTGCATCCTATTTTCATAACTATCATCAAGCGACTGGCATTGGGCCTGGTCACACTGTTTGTAGTATCCGCGATCATTTTCAGCTCGGTCACTCTGCTGCCAGGCGACTTTGGCGAGGCTGTACTTGGCCAGGCCGCAACAGAAGAAACAGTGGCGGCGTTTCGTGAGGAGCTTGGCCTGGATAAACCAGCCGTGCTGCGATACTTCGAGTGGGCCGGGGCGGTATTAAAAGGCGATCTGGGCACGTCGTTTTCAGGGCGCTCGGCATCGGGGGTAGATCGGTCGCGTTCAGTCGCAGAAATGATTTGGCCGCGATTAAAAAATACGCTGTTTCTGGCAGGGGTGACGGCGTTAATTGCTGTGCCATTGGCAATCATACTGGGTTTATCGGCTGCGCTTTATCGCAATACCTGGTACGACCGCAGCATTAACGCGACCACGCTTACCACCATTTCAATGCCGGAATTTTTTGTCGCTTATGTATTAATTCTATTGTTGTCGTCGCTGTGGAAGGCCTTTCCGTCGCTGGCAACGGTAGACCCGGGCATGTTGCTCGGTGAACGTCTTTACCGCATTGCATTACCGGCATTCACACTGACGCTTATCATTGTTGCCCACATGATGCGCATGACTCGCGCAGCCATTATCAATTTGCTGGCAAGCCCGTACATCGAGATGGCGCGCTTAAAAGGTGCCTCGCGTTCAGAAATAATTCTCAAACACGCGTTGCCTAACGCATGGGCACCAATAGCGACTGTTGTTGCGTTTAATCTTGCTTATTTGGTCGTTGGTGTGGTGGTGGTGGAAGTGGTGTTTGTGTATCCGGGCGTGGGTCAACTTATGGTGGATTCGGTTACCTCGCGCGATATTCCCGTGGTGCAGGCATGCGCATTAATTTTCGCTGGCACCTATATCATTCTAAATTTGATCGCGGATGTTATTGGCATCGTGACCAACCCAAGGCTATTGCATCCACGATGAGTGACTCTACCCAATCACCGTCGGATTACACGGCATCTTCCGAAGTCGGGGCAGTTCGCAAACGTCGCACGCGTCGTGAGCGTTGGTGGTTAGCGTTAAAAAAAGCCCCTGTGTCTGCCTGGTTTGGCATGTTGGTTATCGCGGGTTATGTATTTGTGGCCGTGTTTGCACCGCTGCTTGCACCTTACGGCGAAGCTGAGATTTTTCCTACGCCATTTGCTCCATGGGATGCAACACATCAATTTGGCACAGATCAAATTGGTCGAGACATACTTACCAGAATGATTTACGGCGCACGCAATACCATGGGAATTGCGTTAGTTACGACTTTATTATCATTTTTAATCGGCGGAGGGCTTGGGCTGATTGCCGCCATTAATCGCTCCTGGCTCGATCAACTGCTAAGCCGTATGACCGACGTCATCATGGCTATCCCCAGTTTAATATTCGCACTAATGCTGCTGTCCATATTCAAGCCAAGCGTTGCCAGTCTGATTTTTATCATCGCCGTGCTCGATAGCACACGCGTGTTTCGCTTAACGCGATCGGTAGCCATTAACGTTGTGGTTATGGACTACGTGGAAGCTGCGCGTCTGCGGGGTGAGAAATTGAGCTGGATAATGCGCCATGAAATATTGCCGAATATCATGCCACCGCTGGTGGCCGAATTCGGCTTGCGTTTTTCGTTCGTGTTTCTAACCATCGCATCATTGTCTTTTCTGGGTGTGGGTATTCAACCCCCCACCGCCGACTGGGGTTCCATGGTTCGTGAAAACGCATCGTTGATACAGTTTGCGCAATACGACATTAAAGCTGGCATCACACCTTTATTACCAGCGGCGGCCATTGGCCTGTTAACCGTTGCCGTGAATTTTGTGGTTGACTGGTTCTTGCACAAATCAAGTGGGTTGCGTGATGAGCATTGATAACGAGCCGAATGTTGCACAAAGCGATGGGTCGCAGAACACCTTGCTCGATATGCGCAACATTCATATCGAGGGTTTCTCCGATGAGCAATGGCACCCGATAATCAAGGGCGTCGATCTGGCACTTGAGCGTGGTCAAATCATGGGCCTTATTGGAGAGTCTGGTGCGGGTAAGTCTACGCTGGGGTTAGCGGCTATGGGTTTTGTTCGTGCAGGCTGCCGATTCACCCAAGGCGAAGTCAATTTTGACGGTACCGATTTACTTAAGCTTAAAGATGCACAAAAGCGTACTCTTTGGGGCACCCGCATTGCCTATGTAGCGCAATCGGCTGCTGCCGCGTTTAATCCTGCGCACCGGTTAATCGATCAAACAATAGAATCGGCCAGTCGTAGTCAATTGCGCCCTGATGCAGAATCCAGACGCGATGCTGTAGGGCTTTTCGAATCATTACATTTGCCAGATCCAGCTAACATCGGGCAGCGTTATCCGCATCAAGTCTCCGGGGGGCAACTACAACGTGTCATGACGGCCATGGCCATGTCTGCACGACCCGATCTGATTATTTTTGATGAACCCACTACAGCTCTGGATGTGACTACGCAAGTAGAAGTACTGGCATCCATGCGCGAAATTGTTGAGCAGCACAATGCGGCAGCTATCTACATAACGCACGATTTGGCCGTGGTTGCACAAATGGCCGATATTATAAAAGTACTTCGGTTTGGTGAGGAGGTAGAACAATCAGAAACTCGCACCATGCTTAGCTCACCCAAACAAGCCTATACACGTTCCTTGTGGTCAGTGCGTTCATTGGAAAAGCCTGAAGAAAAAGGCGAAGACATCGTACTATCCATGCAGAACATTCACGCAGCATATGGTCGCGTTCAAGTTCTACATGGTGTAACGATTAATTTACCCAGAGGCAAAACGGTGGCCATTGTGGGTGAGTCCGGTTCTGGTAAGTCCACAGCAGCTCGCGTTATTACTGGTTTATTGCCACCAGGCAAAGGCGACGTGTTGTTCAATGGGGAAGCATTACCTGCAGATCTTAAAGACCGGAAGCCTGAGCACCTTCGCCAAATCCAGATGATCTATCAGATGGCTGACACGGCCATGAATCCACGCCAAACGGTAGAGCAAATTATCGGTCGACCCATCGAGCTTTATCACGATATCAGTGGGGCGAAGAAAGCCGAACGAATAGCTGAGCTACTGAACATGATCGAGCTTGATGAATCGTTTCTTGATCGTTTGCCAGCAGAGCTCTCTGGCGGCCAGAAACAGCGCATTTGCATAGCGCGTGCGCTGGCTGCAAACCCTGACGTTATTATTTGTGATGAAGTGACGTCGGCACTTGATCAAATTGTGCAGGAAGGCATTTTAAAATTACTGCTGCGATTGCAACAGGAATTTGGTATCAGCTACTTATTTATTACACACGATATTGCCACTGTAAAAGCGATCTCGGATGAAATAGTCGTTATGTATCAGGGGGAGGTCGTGGAGCAGGGGTTGAAAAGCGAAATACTGAACCCACCGCACCCCGAATACACGGAGCTGCTGCTGTCGTCAGTACCTGAGATGGACCCTGATTGGCTTACTGAGTTGCTAGGTTCGCGTACCAACTAGAAGCCTTCTCAAATCGATGGGGCGCCAAGTCCTGCTTACCCAACACATGCTTTGTTAGAACGCATAGGCTCAATGTTGAGTTGGCTTCAAGTCTGGTGCGAATGTCATGTCATTGTAAAATAGTGGTAGAGCTACACGCTTTTTTCTCGTAATCTGTGTGTTCTACCATTTGGATCGTTTCACATGACTTCGCAAAAAGACCAAGCCGAGCTTTTTCGCTCGCTACATGTATCTGGTAACCCGATCGTACTTTTCAATATCTGGGATGCTGGCAGTGCTAAGGCCGTGGCTGCTTCGGGTGCTAAGGCACTTGCGACCGGCAGCGCACCTGTTGCTATGGCGCAGGGTTACGATGATGGTGAAAACATACCGCTCACGCATGCATTGCAAAATGTGGAACGCATAATCGCTACAACTGATCTGCCCGTCAGTATGGATTTGGAAGGGGGTTACGGCGCAGACCCTAAAACTGTTGGCGAAACAGTTTCGCAAGCAATGAGTAAAGGTATTGTCGGATTTAACTTCGAAGATCAGGTTGTCGGCACAGCAGATTTATACCCTATCGATGTGCAATCTCAGCGAGTGGCCGCTGCCAGAACAGCGGCAAGCGAAAACGGCGTGCACGGGTTTGTTAATGCACGTACCGATATTTTTCTAAAAGCCAAACCCGATACACACAACAACTCAATGCTCGATGAGGCTATTGAGCGCGCTGCTGCGTACGAACAAGCGGGTGCCGATGGCTTTTTCGCACCAGGCCTTGCCGATGAAGCACTGATAAAAACTTTGTGCAAAGAAGTTAAACTGCCCGTCAATATCATTGCGCTTCCGCACGTACCGCCGAACAACGTATTGGCGGCAGCAGGTGTTGCTCGTATAAGCTATGGCCCTGTTCCGTACAGGCAGATGATGAAATCACTCGAAGCTGCCGCGTCCGACGCTTTGTCGTCGCTGGCTTAATCGTTTGCAGATAGTTAAACGAACAGATTAGCCGTGAGGCTGAGCAAATAGCCG
>CALIMV010000352.1 GCA_938045275.1 uncultured Granulosicoccaceae bacterium | reverse complement strand
TACTTATTATCGAAGATTATCATTGGGTTGATCCAAGCACATTGGAATTTATTCAAAGCCTGCTCGGTGAGCTATTGAATCAGAAACTAATGCTGCTAATGACTTCAAGGCCAGGACATGGATTAGATTTCAGAGGTCATCCAGTCGTGGTTAACATTGACTTAAATCCGCTGCCCGATTCGCAGGTATCGCGCATTGCTCAAGGAATGGATACTGACAACAAGCTTTCAGAAAAAGCGATTGCAGAGATAGCGCAACACGCAGCGGGCATTCCTCTTTATGTTGAAGAACTTACCAAATCGACTCTGTCAGCCTATTCATCGTTGGTTGATGTAAAAAGTACGAATTTCAATATAGATTCTGCTCTGTTGGCAAGGGTGGAGCGCAGATCATCCGTTAAATCCGTTATGCAGATTGGAGCGTGTGTAGGGCGTAGTTTCAGCTATCAATGGGTATCGCTTCTATCTTCACTGGAGTATGAAAAATTACTTGAATCGCTTGAATTGTTGGTCCAGAGCGAACTTGTTTATCAGACCGATAGTCCTCCAAATTCTCGATACACATTCAAACATGAGTTAATTCGTCAAGCTGCTTATAACAGTTTGAATGAAGGCAGGCGCAAGAAGCTGTTTAAAAAACTACTAAAGCTATCTAGCTCTAAAATTAAAGCGCCTGATGAATTAAGGGCACATTACGCATTCGAAGCGGGGCGTATCGAAAAGGCCAGCCATTTGTGGGAAAAATGTGGTGATCTGGCTGTAGAGCAATCAGCGCTGCAGGAAGCAGGAAACTATTATTTTAGTGCAATTGATTCGATAAACCGATCTAGATCAGCCTATTGTTGTTCGCGGGAATTGGATTTGCAGGTCAAACTTTGTCAGGTGAATTTGATCGGGCTTGGATTTGCAGATAAGCGAACGGTGGATGCGTTTTCTCGAGCTTATAATCTTCTAATCGAAGTTGGAGAGGAAAACAATAGGCATAGATTCACCATATTGTGGGGTCAGTGGCTGGTTTTAAATGTTAGTGGTCAACTTGATTCGGCTTTGGAGAAAGCCCACGACTTACGATCAACCGCGCTACGCCGTAAAGATGACTATTATATATTTTAGCCCGGCGAACTGTCGCCATAACCAGCTTTTTATCAGGTGATTTTCGCGAAGCTGATGAGTGCTTTAGGAGTGCATTTGAGTGTTATACACCTGAGTTTGATACGAGAATAAGAAATGAATTTGGGAGTAATATTATCGCCGGAACCAAGATTAACTGGGCGAATCTTACCTTGTGTATGGGAGATTATGAGTCGGCGTTCGCATTGGTGAAGGACATTGAAAATAACAGTAGTATTCGAAATAATAGACATCATTTGGGCTACACACTTGCCAGATTGTCGATACTTCATCAAATTGGTAAAACTCAGGATTGTGAAACGATTGCACGCCAAGCAATTGAGCTTGGAGAGACACACAAACTGACAATGACAAGCGGTTTTGCACACAGTGCGCTTGGTGCCTGGCTGTTGAATGAGGGTAGACTTGATGAGTCGATGGAGTCATTTGAAGCTGGATTGCCTTATTTCGAGCAATCTAATACAGGGGTCTTTATTGCTTACTACAAATGTCACTATGCCCACTGCCTTGCAAAATCTGGCAGAGTGTCTCAGGCAACGGATGAAATTGAAAGTGCGTATTCGATGATCAAAAATGGTTTCGACGGATGGGCCTATGCCGACGCCTTTAGGATGATAGTAGACTTCGAATATCATTATTTGAACAGAAAAGCACGATGTATTGCGCGCTTAGAAAGTGCTTACCATGCAGCGTCGGCTAAGGGTGCGTTGCTATGGACGTTGCGATTATCGCGTTCATTAGCGCGAATGTATTCACAAGTTGGTGAACATGATCGTGCGCGGGGAATTCTGGAAAATGAATTAAAACATCCAGCTTTGAAGGATTGCAAGATGAAGGACTATCAAGAGTCTATTGAATTATATGATTCTTTGATAAATGCGAAGTAGTCCCAAAGGATATCATGGTGTAAATAACTATCTGTCCTTACTTTCGACTCAACTGCCCATACTCCCGCCTTATCAAATAAGCCCCCGCCACGATAATAATCACCGCCCCAAATATCATCATCGCATTTGGCTTTTCATCAAACACCACCACACCAATCACCAGCAAAAAAACCGCACGCGAAAATCGGAAAGGCATCACCACCGACACATCCGCTTTTCGTAACGAGGCGATAAGCGATAGATAACCAATAGAGCCTAGCGCCATCATCGGCGCCGCGACAATCCAGTTGGTATCGACGTGAATAAAGTCCTCACCTCTTAACAACACCCAGACAATGGCAAACGGCAAGGCGGCTAATAACGTATAAGTAGCCAAGCTTGAGGATGGCATATCTTCAGGTGCATAGCGCGTTGTAAAATCGCGTACCGTTAACCCCACTAGCGCCAATACTGCCCACAATACAGACGCATCAAAGGTGTCTGCGCTTGGCTGAACAATCATCAAAACACCGATAAACCCGATCAGAATGGCACACCAGCGGCGCCAACCAATTCGTTCACGTAAAATCAGCACGCCAGCGGCTGCGACCAACAGCGGGGTGGCTTGTGTGATTGCGCCAACTGTGGAGATTGGCACCAGCGATAGCGCTTTGACCATGCTGAACAGACCAATAATCTCTGCTGCATAACGCAACAATAGAGTAGCGGAGAATGCTCTTGAATCGACTAGGCGATCGCGTTGAACCGCAGCGATAAGGGGAAATATGATCGCACCGCCTAACACCAGGTAAAAAATTACCTGCGCTGAAGACAGTGTTGTGCTTGCAATCTTGACCAGCGTATCGGCGATAGAAAAAAGCACCATCGCTGTGATCATCAACACTATACCGCGGGTATTTACGTCCAAGAGATATGATCAGCGGTTAGGTTGTCTTTGTTGATGGTCGCCTACCAACTCAAACAAACGTCCAAACCCTGCCACGTTATCTGCAGGCTTTAACGTTTGCTTCATGTTGAACAGCATAGCCTGATTCGCGGTTATCATCAATATCGGACAGTGCAAACCTGCTTTTTCAAAATGTCAACTGGTTTTGAGATTATGCAGGGCTGGAAGCCGCTTTATCGATAGGCAGGACTAGAGCGCGCTATACCACTTGCACAACTCTGCTGCGCTTGGCGATTCATCGCCATAGGTAGTACAGGTATTACGCGAAGCAATGTGCTACGCATTATCAGATTCCCAAGCTGATCCGTTCATTTTACGTGGTACGCGAGTCGGTATCTGGTTGGCCAAGTTTGAGCGCAAGGTGCCTGCGCAAAGTTGAAAAGATGAGATTGGTTTTGTGCTCGGTGTTACCAACCCCATGGTTAGAAAACAAAGTAAGCATTTACAGTTGAAATTCATCGCATAAGACCCAGTTTGAGAGACTCATACAGGTGAGGGTTTGAAGCGTCACCTATGGATCTGAATATTCGGTTTCGATCTTTAGATTTGGGGCCGAACTGTATGGAGGGTTAATTAATTATGCTTCGAGTAGCTCTATTTCTTGGTACCAATATTGCCATTGTTGCCCTAATCAGCCTGGTGTTCCGCTTGCTTGGTTTGGAGGGTTTGTTGCAAGAAAACGGTGTTGGATTGGACTTAGGGGCGTTGCTTGTTTATTCCACAATCATTGGCTTTGCTGGTTCTCTGATTTCATTGTTCTTATCTAAGCCCATAACCAAGGCTTCGATGGGGGTTCGCATCATTAACAAACCAACCAATCATATGGAGCAGTGGTTGGTTCAATCTGTTCAGGACCTATCAAACAAAGCAGGGATCCAAATGCCTGAAGTGGGTATTTTTGAAAGTGATTCACCAAATGCTTTTGCTACAGGCTGGAACAAGAATGCGGCGTTGGTTGCAGTTAGCACGGGCCTGCTTAGAAGAATGGACCGTGGGGCGGTGGCTGCTGTTCTCGCCCACGAAATCAGTCATGTTGCAAACGGGGACATGGTGACATTAAGCTTGATTCAGGGTGTTGTGAACACATTTGTGATATTTCTATCGCGTATTGTCGGCCACGTGGTTGATCGGGTCGTATTCCGAGTTGAAAGTGGGCATGGGCCGGCTTTTTGGATTGTTTCAATGGTGTGTGAATTCGTGTTTGGCATATTAGCCATGACCATTGTTATGTGGTTTTCCAGATGGCGTGAGTACCGTGCAGATGCTGGTGGTGCGGCTTTGGCTGGTCGACAAAACATGATTAACGCTTTAAAAGCTTTGCAAGCGTCGAGTGACCCTGAGCCCTTGCCGGTAGAGCTTCGGGCGATGGCGATTAGCGCTGGACGTGTTCAGGCATTTTTCGCCAGTCACCCCCGTCTTGCTGATCGAATAGCAGCGTTGGAAAACGGGTAACGATATCAATCTGTACCGACAGGTGTTTGAATGGCGGGTTGTGGCTGATCAGACTCATTCATAATTTTAAATGGATGAGTCTGTTTCAGCCATCGCTGCAAGCAGGCGCCACTTTTACGTCGACTTTAATTAGCATTAGCCATTCAGCCTTTTTCGCTGGTTGCATTGAATACGATTGGCGGCTACTTCTTCAGTCAAACAGTGCATGTAGTTCTTCGCAAACCAGAGGCGCACTAAAAACGATTGTCCTAAAATACAAATATTGAAAGTTGATCTTCGCGAACTGTTCGCGGAGCGTGGATAGGAATCGATAGAAAAATGACGAGATTCAAGCCATTCGACTCTTGAAAATTTTGTTCTCATCGCTATTTCCTTGGATGCTGAAAAGGCGGATTTTAAAGAGGAGCCAAAATTATGAACAAAGCAAAACCAATTCGTGAAGGCGTGATGCGAGCATGGGACACAATAGCCGAGGGGTGGCATGAGTTTCGGGATGTTGCAAGTGATGCTATCACTCGTTTTCGTCCAAAGACTACTCGATGTGAGGTGGAATCAGCTGATGACAGACTGACCCATCGAGCATCTCGATGGGGATTATTGGCGGCAGAAGTTGCTGATAACGATGATAACGTCCAGGTTATGCTGGAAGTACCGGGCCTTGACACCAAGGACTTCGACTTGGAGGTGCAAAACGATGTGTTGATTGTACGCGGAGAGAAACATATTTCGCGTGAAGAAACCCGCGGTCACTATCACGTGATGGAGCGCGCCTATGGTCATTTTGAACGAGCGATACGCTTGCCGGCTGCCGTGGATGAGGCAGGTTGCAAGGCCTCTTATGAGGCTGGTGTGTTAGCTGTTACGTTACCCAAGGCGAAACAAACGCGATCCCGACGCATTAGCGTCAGCGCTAGATAGTCTTGTTAAACATCGACTGACCCAGTTTTCGGTAATGGAGTGGACCCTTAGTGTGGGACTAGCGGTTATGCCAGATTTTCCTGCAAGAGAAAGGCCTGATGAAGAAAACTGGGTCGGTGACAAAAAGACACTGCGAGGGGTTTGAGTGTTTCGAGAAATGCTTTCAGAACATGACCACACTCATAGAATAAAACGCCGTCTGCTTAGCCACTGCCGAAGAAGTGTCAGCTGATATTTTGACTGGTGTATTATCCAATAACGAGCAGCTCAATTTTCATATACTAACTGAGTTTTCTTCTGTGCTCGCATCAGTGAGGCTCGATCATCTTGTTGGCGGGTGGATAACGTAAGAACCAAATAATTTCAATATCTAGTAAATACATTTAGTGAGTAAGCAAATCTGATCGACTTTCAAACATATGTGCGTAAGTTCACAAAATACAGTTCGCGAGTCTTGCCGGCTAAACCCAGTAAATAACAAATTAAAAATGAGCTATCAAAATTATCTGAGTGGTTGCCACGCATTTGGAACAAACTCACTATACACGTATAGGTTGTTGGGCGAATAAGTACAATATTTTGCAGCTTGTTACACAATCAAGCTGTACATGAGTACTTTCCTGATTCACTTTCGCTGAATAATTTCACAGACTAAAGGTTAATGCCAGACTTGATTCCCGAACAGTGCTTTTTACCTTTACGGCAGATGGCATTTTGCTGTGCAATTTGGATTTAATATTCTGTAGTACAACCCCCTTCTAGGGTACACTTCCGAATGTGGAATATTTCGATAAACCGGCTTCGGCAGCGTGGGTACAGCTTATATCTTTGGTTACAAACGATGTATTTTAGATTGCTAAGCCCACACCGCACGCAGGCGAAGTTGAGTTATTGAAGGGCGAGAAAACAGACTATCAAGCCCGCTTTCACACTTATTTTTCGGTGGAAGAGGCGCGTACCATGGTTGTGCGTGTCAAAGGCGATAATAGCGCCGAAAATTATGTACTCGCAATATTTAAAAATGGAGCTTCTGTGCCATCACCGTTTTTCAGTGAATGTCCAGTCATCAATTTGCTAAGTCTTGACACAACTGAAACCTTTGTCCTTCCACGAATAGAAAACTCGACTGATTATCATTGGTTTCGTGCGCCTCTCGTAACAGCAGACTATTCAATCAACACGTCAGCGTCGCAGCTAGATGATACAAGCTGTCAGATACAGTATGAATTTATTCTTGTAGAACAGTTTGGTCAGAGCGAGCGTTTTACACCGATTGGTTCTATAGATAAGCCAGGTCCTGTGGCCACTAGTATTGTCCTTGAGTTTGAGCGAAGAGGATTCCATCCTGCATGGTTTCGCATACAAAACAATAACTGCGAGCTGTCTGTAGAGTTCACGCTTAGTAAGAGTGGCTAATAGCTGCTGCTGCCGCATCGTGACAGTGGCATTAGATCTTGAAAATATAACCGCTAAATTTATAATCCGGATTTGTTCGCCAGCAGCCACTAAGAAGAACGGCTAAGTCCTTAACGCCGTATTCTATCCAATCTCAGGTGTCGATGGATTGAATTTGCATCATGTTA
>CALIMV010000351.1 GCA_938045275.1 uncultured Granulosicoccaceae bacterium | reverse complement strand
TGAAAAATCTATACCTGCAATCGGGCAATCAGGATGACATTCTGCGGTTGCGAGTGGGCAGACAAGCACTCAGTGACGAAATGGGCTGGCTTGTTGATGAAAGCCTGGACGGGATACGAATGAGTCGAAAATCAAAATCTTACAAAGTTGATTTTTCGATAACACGGAATGACTATTTAGATGGTTCGCAGTCAGAACCGGAAGACTCTACCTACAATACCTTTGCGCGTGCAGAGCTGGCAATCGGTAACAAGGTGTCGATAGTGCAGTATGGTTTACATCGCCACGACACCTCCAGCGTGGAAAATCGGCCAAGGTCAACGACCTGGACAGGTGTACAAGTATTCGGACAATCCGGGGCTTTTAAAAAATTGTGGCTGAATTCCGCGGCACGTTACGGTGAGCAGAAGCGAGAGAATGAAAATCGTTCGCTACGAGGCTATGCTTTGGACACTGGCCTAACTTATGTACTTAACTACAAATACAATCCATCAATCACCTTCGGCTATGCGCTTGGCAGTGGCGATTCGAATCCAGATAGCGCTATTGACAACGGCTTTCGCCAACCCGGACTGGAATCAAACAAAACGAAGTTCAACGGCATACAAAAATTCCGTTATCTCGGAGAGGTATTGGACCCTGAGCTGGCCAATCTTAGTATCGTGACACTGGGTGCAGGATTCGGGCATGAAAAAAGCTGGTCAATTGATGCGGTATTTCATCACTATGAACAAGTAGAACGAACCGATCGTTTACGTGGCAGCGATATAGATTTCGACCCGTCCGGACTCAGTCGCGCAATAGGACAAGAGCTCGACTTTATCGCCGGATACAGAGTAACGAAACGTTTTGATGTTAATGCAGTGGCAGGCGTATTCAGACCGGGTAACGCCTTTGCCGGTACCGCTACCAGCCAACGTTTACTGCGGGTCGGGCTCTCTTACCGGTTTTTATAGGTTGTTTGTCCACCCATATCGGTACGAAACCAATGAGCCAACCGTTACGGTTGGCTAGTCGAACAGAGCGCGGCTCGCCATGAGCCGCGCCCTCAAGCACTAAATTAAATAAACAAATATAAACAGGCCCAACCAAACCACATCAACAAAATGCCAGTACCAGGCAGCCGCCTCAAAAGCAAAGTGATTCTCTGAGGTGAAGTGCCCTTTCATACCTCGCAGCATAACGACTAACAGCATGATCGCACCCATGGTGACATGGAAACCATGGAACCCTGTGAGCATGAAGAAAGTTGAACCGTATATGCCACTGGTCATTTTCAAGTTCAGGTGTGCGTAAGCTTCGTAATACTCAAATGCCTGACAGGCAACAAAGATAAAACCAAGTGCTACCGTTGCAGCTAACCAGCGGACCATCTTCTTACGATTGTCTTCTTTTATTGCATGGTGCGCGATGGTGCAAGTCACACCACTTGACAGTAACAGTAGAGTGTTAATTAGCGGCAGACCAAACCAACCCATTGGGCTGTACGCGCCACCCAGTTGTCCGGGTCCATCACTGGGCCAAACGTAGTCATGCCCTTTCCATAAAACGGCATTGGTTATGTCTGCTCCACCCCCTCCTTCACCACCAAGCCATGGGCCTGAAAACGAACGAGCATAGAACAGCGCACCAAAAAAGGCGGCAAAGAACATAACCTCAGAAAAGATGAACCACATCATGCACATGCGGAACGAAGTATCCACTTGTGAATTGTATGTGCCCGTCTCACTTTCTTTGATTACGGTGCCGAACCAGCCGAACATCATGACAATTAAAATAACGGAGCCAATGATAAACGTTTCACGCCCCAGAGCCCGGCCGTTTAGCCAATTGGCAAAGCCCATAAAAAACGCAAATAATCCGATTGACCCCACAATCGGCCAACGGGCCTCATGCGGTATGTAGTAGTCAGTAGCACCACTCATTGGGTAGTCCTGTAGCTAAATTAAAATAAGTAAAAAACCAATCAGGTGGCCTGATCTGGCGATTTGAAAAAAGTATATGACAACGTTACCCGATCAACATTGATCGGTAAATCGGGGTCAATAATAAATGTTAGCGGCATATCCTTCGAACCCTTGGGTTCGAAAACCTGCCTGGTAAAACAGAAACACTCGGTTTTGTTAAAGTAAATCGACGCTGACTGCGGTGTCACACTGGGCGTCGCTTGGCCAACAACGGTGTTATTTGACAGATTCTCGGCGTAGTAAGTCGCATGATTCAACTCGCCGGGTCTAACCTGCATTTCCTGGACCTGAGGCCTGAAAATCCATGATCCGCCGGCATTCACACTGGCAACAAATTCAACGGTTACCAGTCGATCAGTCGCTTGAACAGCATTCGCCTCAGCTACCGAAACACGTCCGGTTTTTCCGTTGAGCCCGGTGACCTCACAAATGATGTCGTAGATTGGCACCATAAGGTAGCCAAAACCAAACATGGCAAAGGCCAGCAATAAACTCTTGCCGGCAACCACACCGTGTCGCTTTAGCGAATGTAATTGAGTATCGCTCATGTCAACTGACGCCTATCAAACTTTACTGCCCGTGTAGACCATCCAGGCAATGCTGCCCACATACAAACACAGCGCAACAACGCCAAGGATGATGGGTATGCGATGACGCTGCCACAGCGATCGTTGTTGGTTGTCAGTCATAGCATTTTCAGACATAACCCAAAGCCTTAACGCGTAATTGTCGTGTCGGTTATAGCCGGAGCAACCTCAAACGTGTGATACGGAGCCGGTGATGCAACAGTCCATTCAAGACCACGGGCACCTTCCCAAACTTCAGACGTTGCCTCTTTACCACCCTTAATACACTTGAGGATGATGTAAACAAATAGCAGCTGCGAAAAACCAAACCCGAACGCACCTATCGTTGCGATGAAGTTCCAGTCAGCAAATATGTTGTTGTAGTCAGGTATACGTCGAGGCATACCAGCCAGGCCAACAAAGTGCATTGGGAAAAACAGCACGTTTACGAAGATAGTGGAAATCCAGAAGTGCCACTTACCCAGCGTTTCATCGTACATATTACCGGTCCATTTTGGAATCCAGTAATAGGTTGCCGCCATCAAGGAATAAATAGCGCCGGGAACAAGTACATAGTGAAAATGCGCAACAACAAAATAAGTATCGTGATATTGAATATCAGCTGGCGTAATCGCTAGCATGAGCCCGGATAAACCACCAATAGTAAACATGATGACAAAACCAACTGCGAACAGCATTGGCGTTTCAAATGTCATTGAACCTCGCCACATGGTGGCAACCCAGTTAAATACTTTTACCCCTGTTGGAACCGAAATCATCATGGTGGAAAACATAAAGAACAGTTCGCCAGCCAGCGGCATACCGGTCGTAAACATGTGGTGTGCCCACACAATAAAAGACAGGAACGCGATGGAAGCCGTTGCATAAACCATGGAGTCGTAACCAAACAACGGCTTTCTTGCAAAAGTAGGAATGATTGACGAAACGATGCCAAATGCTGGCAGGATCAGAATGTACACTTCTGGGTGTCCGAAGAACCAGAAAATGTGCTGAAACATAACGGGGTCACCGCCACCTGCAGCGCTAAAAAAGCTTGTGCCGAAGAATCGATCGGTTAACAACATGGTTACCGCGCCGGCAAATACCGGAATGGTTGCAATTAATAAGTAAGCGGTGATCAACCAGGTCCACACGAACATAGGCATTTTCATCATGGTCATGCCCGGTGGGCGCATGTTGAATATGGTTGCAACAATGTTGATGGAGCCCATCACTGATGAAATACCCATAAAGTGAATAGCAAAAATAACAAACGCAAAACTATCACCCATCTGCAGAACCAACGGCGGGTATAGCGTCCATCCACCGGCCGGACCACCACTGTCCATGAACAGGGTTGACAGCATGATGGTGAATGCAAACGGCATAATCCAGAACGACCAGTTATTGAGTCGCGGCAGCGCCATATCCGGAGCACCGATCATCATCGGAATCATCCAATTAGCCAAGCCTACAAACGCTGGCATGATCACACCAAATATCATCACGATAGCGTGCATGGTGGTCATGGAGTTAAAGAACATCGGGTCAACGAATTGCAGACCAGGCGAACCCAGCTCAAGTCGAATAATCAGCGCCATGGCGCCACCAATAAAAAACATGATTAAAGCGAACCACAGATACAGGGTTCCAATGTCTTTATGGTTAGTCGTTGTAACCCATCGCATCAAACCTGGCGCTGGCCCATGATGATGGTCGTCGTGCTCGTCGTGCCCAGGATGAGCATGGGCTTTGTCTGAGTAACTCATCAGTTAACTCCCTTAAGATTATTCTGGGGTTCAGCGGGCACAGCCAGTGCAGATTGTTGTGAACCTTGCCGCAGCGAGCGCATGTGTGATGGCTGCAAAGTGTCACCGGCCTGATTACCAAACGCATTGCGCTGGTATGTGATCACTGCTGCGAGATCGACATCGCTGAGCTGCGAACCAAATGCCCGCATGGGTGAGTTGGCCACACCGTTCAACACGGTGTCGATGTGCGTATCTATATCACCGTTGACAATATCGCTGCCAGCGATCGGTGGAAACATTCCGGGAATTCCCTGGCCTTCTTTTTGATGGCAGCTTGAGCAATTGGCTGAGTAGACTTGCTCCCCAGTTGCAACCAGCTCTTGCTGCGACCATTGACGAATCGAATCCATTTCGACCGATGCTGTTTTGGTTTTCTGCTCGCTCACCCAGGTGTCGAATTCCTCTTGAGGAACCGCCTTAACCACGATGGGCATAAAGCCATGATCGCGTCCGCACAATTCTGCGCACTTGCCTCGGTACACACCAGGCTTTTCAATACGCGCCCAATTCTCATTGATAAACCCAGGGATGGAGTCTTTCTTTACAGCCAGATCAGGCACCCACCATGAATGGATAACATCTGCGGCGGTATGCAGAAAACGAATTTTCTTGCCTACTGGAACAACCAGCGGATTATCGACATCTTTCAAATAATGTTCGAATTCGCCAACGTCAATACCTGAATCAGCCTGCCGGGCGACATTATGCTCGGGCGTTAACTGACTGTAGAAGCTGATATCTTCTTCGAGGTATTCA